>DAHVOF010000109.1 GCA_027318945.1 Actinomycetota bacterium
CCCGTAAAACCAGCGAACGCGAAACGATTTCGAGCTCTCCACGCTCCTTGCTGCAATCAAACCGAGCACCGGATCACATCCGTCAATGAATAAATCCGACCTCCCCACCTCTGACTCGATCCCATGTTGAATTCCATCGGACCTGACAATTGCGTCAGCCGGCGGAGTAACGGAACCGAACCCAGCTGATGAAGACCTCCTAATTACCATCCGGCCGTCAACCTCCGCCAAGCACGCCCTAAAGGCGCCCGCATCGATAAAATCGTCCGCATAGAACGTTTCGACCGCAGAATCTGAAAAAAGTTGATCTACCCCTACGCCCAGGGTGCTGGCAATTGCCAACGCCAGATAAACCTTAGGAACCTGGTCTCCGCCCTCAATTGCGTACATCGATGGTCGGGAAACTCCCACCGCTTTGGCAAGCTGAGACAGGGATATGCCTTTCTGCTGCCTGAACGCGGCTATCTTGTTCCTCATGCTGTATCCCTCGATTTTCGTGTATTGTCTAGTTTACAACTGTTAGGTTCTATTTACTTCACGAAAATCGTATTCTCTTTGCATGGCGTGATAGGCGTGCTACGGCCAATCGTTCTCGTTGCAACACGCCGGCAGCCATAGCGGAATTTCTAAATTGACGGGGATAAATTGGTAGACTAAGCGCATTTTCTGGTCCACAACAAAAAACAATTCACTAACAAATAAGTTTGTTGGATTCGCCACAATTCCAAATTTGTTGGGTTATATCGTATTAACTTGTAATAAATATCATTTGCGTAATTCCCAAGTTGTAACGTAGTTCATATGCCTCCACCTGCGCTGTTCTCGATAACAGGTAGTCTCTACCCGGTAATTACCGTACTAAATCAGAAGTCTCGATCCTTGCTTATTGCGAGTCGAAATACTACAATCCGACCTGGTGCCTTTCTTCATTAGGGGGTTGATATAGGCTATGCTGAGCACAATTGTAAGTCTTCCAACATCTTCATTCCCACCGATAGCCCTCGGGTTCATGGGCCTGGGAACCGGATATCTGATTTATGGGACACAAGAGCTTTTCGACTTTCCAAAGCGCAATGCCGACGTCGACGCGGCAACAGGAGTCTGGGGCATATGGCTGCCGGGATTCTGCCAGTTCGTAACAGGGGTATTCCTCTTCTTGGGATTGGTTTTCGGCACATTCACCGCAAAACCCCTGTATATGGCTGCGTTGGCGTTCTCAGCTTATGGAATTCACTGGTTCGCAATGGGCTGGAACCGTCTAAAAGGCAGGAGTGAACCCCGCGTTAACTTCGGAATGGCTATAGGCTTCCTGGCGATCTCTGTGCTAGGTGCCTCGGTGTTCCTTGGAGCACATGACACGCCGGTAGCTTTGGTATTCATCGGACTTGTTTTGGTGTACATCTCGGACGTCTTTGCCACTCTGAAGCCGAACCTTCCAGGCCTTGGCGCATTTGGCGAGCGGTCCTTGGGACTGTTTCACCTCCTTACAGGAATTTGGCTTATCTACATGATGTTCGGAGTCACTTTAGACTTCGCACTTGGCTATCACTGGTGGATCTAGAGCCGATCATAAATCCCTGAAGACAAGAAGTCGCACGTTTCGGGGTGTCAGACGGCACCTTAAAGTTACGTGCGACTTCTTTTCTCTCAAATGTAAGCGGACCGGACGCTCCTCAAAAGCTTTCGCCCGTCATCAATCCTCTTCGACACGTCCCACGACGGCAAGGTCCTCCGCCATCACCCAACCAAACGCGCAAACGCAGTCCGAACGCGATTGCTCTAGTCGTTCAAAAAAATGGTGATACTCGTCAAATTTTCCATTCCGGTTTGGATCTTTTATATCGACGTAGCCATCGACTTTACCAGTGCCAGAAAGCACGAAACTTCGATCATCGAGCCGGTGCTCCGCACCAAATCTCTTTGCCAACCGCCTTGCCCAGGCCCTTTCCTCTCCAGTGGGCTTGTATCCCGGACGTGGAACGACATCAACGAGATTCTCAAGAATTGCATACCCGTGCGGAGATACCAGCCTGCATCCAATCAACACGTCCTCGTCAGGAAAGGCCAAGACAGCTTTGCGATATTGATCCTTCATCATGGCACTCAATATTTCCAGTGTGTCATCACCGCTTCTGATGGTCACAATTCCCATCACGATGGCAGGAGTGCCTCCAATTCTCTCCAGGGTATAGAAAGCGTAACCGACAAGTTCATCACCTACATGAGCGTCGGTTACAAGAACCCATTCCTCTTGCTGCTTTGATAAAAAGCCGAGATCGAAACCGGATCCGCCCTTTTCCGCAAGGTCAGCCATCGCTTCTAACTCGGCATCCCCCAGAGCAGTACAGTCTTTAGTAGAAACGTCAATCGGCATCGTGTTACAGAATCTCCTAAGGATCTATCTGTGTCCAGTTTAGTCTGTTGGACCACAGGTCTGAACCCTAGGAGATCACCTATGCACTCAAGCTGGACATTCGGCTTCGATCGAAGATCGCGTTGGAACCAAATAGCGCTCTAAGCTCCCCTATAATTCCGCCCTTGTCGTACACGTTGAATTCTGGAGGCAACAAGTAGATATCATCACCGGCATACAACCGTACTGGCAAATCACCCGGGTGCTCAGCCAATAGATTTTTGAGCCTGGACAAATTAGTCTTTGTCAGCTGGGAAGGCGAAATGCAAATGCCAAGCGTCTGTGCCGAATCTCCTGCAAGATTTGGTTTTGAAAGTGACTGCGCCACAATCTTCGGCTGATCATCTCTCGTATCCAGACGTCCTTTAACCACACAAATCGTGTCCTCTTCTAAAATCGCTCCGTACTCGGCCATTTGTCTCGGAAAAAGAAACACCTCGATCGAAGAAGTGAGATCCTCAAGCAAAAAACTGCCCATTAGATCGCCACGCTTTGTGTACCGCCTGCTCACGGAGGTTATTACGCCTCCCACCGTCATCATTTCATCTGCGCGAGGGCTAGACGCCAACTCTTGAGCCTCAGATATCGAGTATTCTGCCACCCTTGTCAAAGCTCGTTCAAAACCTAACAATGGGTGGTCTGATACGTACAGGCCCAGCATCTCCTTTTCAGACGCCAAGAGCACAGACTTCTCGAACTCCAGGTCGGGAATATTCACTTCGACGCTCGGAACTGTCGTCGCCTGATCGGACTGATCGTCAAATAGGCTCATAATGCCAGCCTCGACCTGCTTACGCTTGGTCAACGCACGATCAATTGCTTGATCGAACACCTCCAGCAAACCTCTTCTTGGATGTCCCAGAGAATCGAACGCGCCGGACTTTATAAGAGCCTCTACTCCCCTCTTATTCAAAGCCACCGGATCAACTCTCATGCAGTAGTCGATAAATGATGTGAATGGACCGTTTAGCTCTCTCTCTTTTACGATGAAGTCCACCACTGACTCACCAACATTGCGAACTGCGGCCAATCCGAAACGAATGTATCCACCGCCGTCCGCAACAGGTATCGCAGTGAAATCAGAGCGCGATACGTTGATATCAGGTACCATCACCTTGATCTGATGTTCTCGCGCGTCCGCAAGGTAGACTGCCGTTTTCTCCTTGTCATCTTTTACCGAGGTGAGGACCGCGGCGAGAAACTCAACCGTATAATTCGCTTTGAGCCAAGCAGTCTGATAGGCAATCAGTCCATAACCGTAGGAGTGACTCTTGTTGAACGCGTAATCAGCGAAAGGCTCGATGATATCGAACAATGCGGTGCCTATCTGCTCGCCATACCCTGAACTTACGCAGCCCTCTACAAACTTTTCCCTCTCCGCTTGAATCAACGAACGTATCTTCTTGCCACAAGCCTTCCGCAGGTTGTCTGCCTCGGCGAGAGTGTACCCAGCAAACTTCTGTGCCACCCTCATAACCGACTCCTGGTAAATCATCAACCCAAAAGTGTCACTCAAGATATCCTCTAGGTCTGGATGAATGTAGTCAATCGACTTTCGGGCATTTTTTCGGTCGGCGTAGTCATTGTGCATGTTTGCAGCCATCGGTCCTGGCCTGTAAAGAGCCACCAGCGCCGCGACGTCATCAAAGGTAGTAGGAGCCAGCGAGCGCATGAGAGCACGCATGGGGCGACCTTCAAGCTGAAATACCCCGATCGAGTCCCCCTCTCGCAGCATTGCAAGCGTCTTGTCGTCATCAAGGGGAATCGCATCGATATCGGGCCTCGCACCCGTGGTCTCCTGGATGAGATCGAGCGCTCGCTCCATGATCGAAAGCGTACGTAAGCCCAAGAAATCCATTTTGAGAAGTCCAAGCTCCTCCACTCCGTGCATTTCGTACTGTGTAACGATCGGAGCCTGGTCGGCGGGAGCGCCGGGATCTGGCTTGCGCTGTATAGGGAGATACTCTGTGAGCGGCTCATGGGTAATGACAACAGCAGCAGCGTGGATGCCGTCCTGCCTGCGCAAGCCCTCAAGTCCTCGGGCCACTTCTATAACACGCTTGACGTCCTCGTCACTCTCGTACATCTCCCTGAGGTCGGTTGCCATGTTGAAGCCATCTTCGTAGCCATCCACTTTTTCCAGACATGCGCTGAGCGGAGTATCCCTTCCCATGATCAGTGGAGGCATTGCCTTTGCTATCCTGTCCCCTATTCCGTAAGGGTAGCCCAGCACCCTAGCTGCATCCCTCACGGCCGCTCTCGCCTTAATGGTAGAGAATGTTACGATCTGAGCGACCCTGTCCCAGCCATAGCGCTCGGCAGCGTACCGAATCATCTCAGATCGGTAGCGCTCGTCGAAATCCATGTCAATATCGGGCATCTGAATTCTGCCAGGATTAAGAAACCGTTCAAAAAGCAGGTCATAACGTATCGGATCGAGATCGACGATACGGAGACAGTAAGCTACGCAGCAACCCGCGGCCGAGCCCCTTCCAGGCCCGACTCTTATGCCATGCTCTTTGGCATACCTGATCAAGTCCCACACAACCAAAAAATACGCAGAAAATCCCATCTCGGAAATTACCGACAGCTCGTAATCCAGCCTTGACCTTATGTCATCGTTCAGGTTTGACCCGTACCGGGATTCCGCCCCCTTGTAAGTGAGGTGCCTAAGATACTTTCCGGCGGATATCTCGTAGGAGCTGGAGCTTTGAAACTCGATCGGCACTGGGAACTCGGGAAGTTTCGGCTTGCCGAATTCAATCTCCACCAGCGCCCTTTCCGCTATCCACAGCGTATTGTCGCAAGCCTCTTCGACATCCGAGAACAACTGCCGCATCTCCTCGGCGCTCTTGAGGTAATGCTGGTCACCATGAAACTTGAAGCGCTTTTCATCGGCGAGAGTCGCGCCGGTCTGCACGCAGAGTAGCGCGTCATGTGCGACGGAGTCTTCCCGGGAGTTGTAATGGGAGTCATTTGTCGCAAGCAAAGGAGCTCCGAGCTTTCTTGCGAGCTCGATGAGCAGGGGATTGGTCCGCTTTTGCTCCGGAATGCCATGATCCTGGAGTTCCACGAACATGTTGTCTGTGCCAAAGATATCTTGGAGCTTCCCGGCGATCTGGTAGGCCCTGTCAACATCCCCTTTGAGCAATTGCTGGAGAACCAGCCCACCCAAGCAACCTGTCGTGGCGATAACGCCCTTGTGGTACTTCTCGAGAAGCTCAAAATCAAGCCTTGGCTTGTAGTAATAGCCTTCTAGGTAAGCATCGGAGGAGAGCTTCATGAGGTTCTTGTAGCCATCGTTGTTCTCGGCCAGCAAAATTATATGGTAGTAAA
>DAHVOF010000122.1 GCA_027318945.1 Actinomycetota bacterium
ATATCTTACTTAGCGACTTCTTCGTGAACTTAGCCGTACTAAGTCTGTCATCCAAAAAGTCGATCGGCTTGTAATTCATGCACGCTCCCAAAAGCCCGGACCGATCGGCTCGTCATAGCCTGCCTGCGCCCGCAAGAAACCATTGGAGTCGATTTCCAACGGCAATTGAGGAAGCGGCCTTGGAGCGGGACCGAACACGGGCGTCGCACCTGTCATAACGTCGAAAAGCGACTGGTGGCACGGGCAGAGCAATTGCTGAGTCAGCTCCTGATATAGGCCAACCGGACACCCGGCGTGTGTGCAAACCTTTGAATAGGCCAGATAGCCCTGTGGCCCCCATGTTTCGCGACCCGGCTTGGTCACTATGTCCTCGAAAGACGGCCTAATGAGAATTGTCTGGGATATTGCGCCCCCAGCATGCCCCTGCGGAAAGACGGTTAAGACACCTCCCACCTCTAGATCAGAGCTATGTACTTTTGTCCCGTCAACCTTTACCAGCAGGGAGCCCTTCTTCCAGTTGGTGACATACAGCATTTTCTTCGGCTGGGGACCGAGCGAACGAATGAACGGGAACAGTGTAATGACGCCAAATGCGGCCACCGAAGCACCGAGAAGTTTGGCAAGAAAGCTTCGCCTCTGAATCAAATCTGCACCGCGCTCGAATGACTCTACGAACGCTTCGCGCTCCGATTCCGGGCTCTTAAGCTCTTCGCGATCTTGTACATACGGACCTTGGGGAACAAGGCACTTCCCCCAAGAGACGATCCCGAAGCCCAAGCCCCCCAACGCCACGAAAAGCAGCGCTCCTTCAAGTTGCGCCTGCCCGCCCTGCCAATAAACCACGCCGAGACCAATCGTAGCCAGGAATGAAAGCGCAAAACTCAAACCAACTACCTTTTCGAAACGGCGTTCAGAAGCCTTGAGCAAGCGCTCCTTCTCTTGCTCTAATTCCGGAGGGGAGCCATTCAATGCGCCCTACCTCCGATCCAATAACCCGCTATCATCAACGACCCCAACCCGATCAAAATTCCAACAAAACCTTCGGTAACAGGCCCCACATGCCCAAGTCCGATACCCCCAGCATTGTTCGGATGCTGCAAATATTTGACGTATTTAACGATGTCTGCAACCTGCTGATTGCTTATATTTCCAGTACCGAACCTCGGCATGTTGCCAGGCCCGGTTCTGACCGCTTCTGCAATCTGAGTAGTTGTGGCTGGATAAAGAGATGGCGCGTAAACGCCACCCGCCAAAGCATCGCCGACACCAGTAATGGTGTGGCAAGCAGCGCAGTTCGTGGAAAATAGACCTTCACCAGCACTCAGCGACGCCGCCCCAAGATTCAATTGCGGGATCTTGACGCCACCCGGTGCAAGCGACGACACATAGGCATCGATCGCCAGCTCCTGGCTCCTCGTAAACCGCGATGGCTTCTCAGTGGCTTGAACCGTCGGGTCCGCCAAGGGCATCCGACCTGTGGAGATCCAAAAGTCGATTGTCGCCGCTCCAAGGCCTTGAAGATTCGGCGCCCGACTCGTTCCGGCGGCGGAATCTCCGTGACAGCTCGAGCAGTTCTCGACATAAAGGGTTTTCCCAAGCGCCACGGTTGACGGATTCAACTTCACGTAGGTTACGGGTGCTTTACTGGCACCCCCGGTTCCGCCGTAGGTGACGGATTTCGCGCCGATGGCGTTCGAACTGGCAGGTGACACGGCTGCAGCTGCGCCTTGTGAAAAAAGTGCCATTCCGCCCACGGACGCCGCAACCCCTAGCGCCACTGGCACCAATGCTCGTCCACCCAATTTCTTACGGAACTTCAATTTATCTCCTAGTGAACCAGGAAAATTGTCGCGTACAGCGCGATCCAGACAATGTCGACAAAATGCCAGTAATAGCTGACTGATTGCATTACCGGTAACAGTCCAGGATCCCTAGATTTACCGGCAATCCTAAGCATGAGGAACGCCATGGCGACAATGCCAAGAAATACGTGCAGACCGTGTAACCCAGTCATTAGGAAAAACAACGATCCAAAAGCATTCGTCGATGGAGAAAATGCTACATGTGTCCATTCGTAAAGCTGGTTACCCAGAAATGCGAGTCCCATGATCATAGTGATCACTATCCAGTGTCTGGCAGACTTGCGACGGTCATGCTCGAGATCGTAGACAGCCTTCTGCATAGTGAACGAGCTAAGAACAAGAACTACTGTAAAAATCCCTGATTGGAGCACATCAAGTTTGATGCCCCCCATGGGCCAGGGACCTGTGGTATTAGCTCGAATGGAGTAATAAGCTGCGAAAAGTCCAGAGAAAAACATCAACTCCGAACCCAACCAAACCATTGTGCCTACGCCTAACATGGTTGGTTTGTTGAACCTTATTCCTCCTCTAATCGGTTCAACAGAGGGTGAAATTGCCTGCGTCATAAAACCGTAAAATTACCCTTCATCCCCTATTTACCGAATGATAAACACCCGGTTTTTCTTTCCCACTACCTGATTATTTCTGTGTCAACAAATCAACAATAACATCCGGTACATCTTTATTGTGCAGAAAAAGTAAACGATTAGTGGTTCGGGTCATCGCCACAAACAGTGCCTGGAGGTTCGTTGACCTGGGATAAAGGAGATGATCCGCTCCAGAGATCACAACCGAATCAAACTCCATCCCCTTCGCTTCCTGGGCCGATATGACTGCCAGCTTGGCATCTGCAAGTGGTGACGCGTCTAGTCCAGCTTTGGAAAGATCTTCCAGGTAATCAGCTTTTTCTTGCTCCGGGACGATTACAGCGACAGTGCCAGGAAACACCATTTCAACCTCGGCTTCGACAACCTTCGCCAAAAGTTTTGTGAAGTCCTCGTTAATAACCCTGAAAAGAGTGACTGGATTTCCCGTTCTACGGATTGAAATCGGAGTCCGAAGATCGGGAAAAGCTACACGTACGAGCGCCCCAGCGACATCCATGACCTCCTGCGGCGTACGATAATTCACCCTCAACTCAAATATTTCGAATGAATCGGACTTCGGCATCGGTGAAACGATTTCAGTCCAGGGTCGTATGCCAAATGGAGAAGTTGCCTGGGCTATATCTCCAACGAGAGTCATCGAGGAAGAGAGGGAATACCGGCCCACCATGCGAGCCGCCATAGGCGACAAGTCCTGCGCTTCATCAACAATTATGTGCCCGTAGCGCCTCTCCTCCTCATGCGCCTTGCTCGAGCAGCTACCCAAATGGAGCTTGGCCTCGTTCAGCAGGATGGCGTCTGACTTGGACCACGCCGTTCTGCCTTCGTTCGAGTCCCTTCGCCGAAATAGCAGCCGCATTTCATCTTCCGTGAGGATCCCCTTTCCAGCTAAGCGAATTAGCGGGAAATGTGAAAAAAGGTCATCCAGCAACGCCTGGGGAGTCAATATAGGCCAGATCCGCTCAACAAGCGACTGGAACTCCAGGGACTGCCTTACTCTCGCCATCAGCTCGCGCTTCTCCGCCCGAGCTGGATCAAATCCTTCAATTTTCGTGACAACCTGCCCATCGCCAGTCGGCAGACTTGACGTGTTGGCATCTCGACTGCCTTGGTCCTTTTTGACGAGGTATTTTTCGACCACCTTTTGTGCTAGCGCCGACTCCAAAAATCTCCGCCGCGTGTTGTGCGGGCCGCTCCGCCTTTTGGCTGCGCTCACGGCGTCCGCGGTTTCCTGTGGTAATACGGTGACCAAGAAAGCCCCCATCGGTATGTCCACTGAACGCCTTGTAGGCCTCTCGCGATCCCTCACAGCCTTGGCCACAAAAGCGGCCATCCTAAGGTCGCCCTTGAGCCGAGCCTCGCCAACGCTCTCCGAAAGCTCAACCTCGCCGAAACCCGCGAGTCCTGTGAGTGTCATTATCTGTACCCCGGTTTCTCCAAGCGAAGGAAGCACCTGGTCGATGTAGCGTGCAAAGGTACGATTAGGGGCAACCACCAGAACTCCCTGGCGTTCCAGGCGCATCCGGTGCGTGTAAAGGAGATAGGCTGCGCGATGTAGCGCAACCGCCGTTTTCCCAGTGCCAGGCCCGCCCTGAACGACATGAATTCCCGCCAGCGGAGCTCTTATAATCTCGTCCTGCTGTCCCTGGATCGTGGAAACTATGTCCGCCATTCGACCAGACCTGGGCCGAGTCATCGCGGCAAAAAGAGCGCCTGGCCCCGCCAGGATGACCTCGTCGCCTGAATCGTGACCTTTGGGCCCCTCAAATACTCCGAGGTACTCGTCCTCAATCGCCTCAAGCGTCTTATGCCCGAGTGCAAAGTGCCTTCTGCGCGTCAGGCCCATCGGCTCCTTTCCGGTCGCCCTATAAAAGGGCTCGGCTACCGGAGCCCGCCAGTCGACTACAAGGGGCTCCATATTCTCGTCCGCAACCGCAAGGCGCCCGATGTGGTACGTGCATACCGACCCCAGAGGCTCGCCATAGTCGATGCCACCGAAAGTTAGTGCTTGGTCACCGATTTCAAGCTGCTCAAGTCGTGCAAGGCACTGCCTTACGATTACATCTCTCTCGGCCCTCGCTTGAGGGGTGCCGCCTCGTGGAGTGCTAAGAGCAATCTCCATGGTTTCACGGGCTGACCTTCTCATGGTCTCCAACCGCTCGTCAGCCTTGGCGAGATATCGTCGTTCTGCAGCTAGATCGGGATTTTGCGGCACTTACACCCTTCTCCGTGGCGAAAATTAAATAAACCTTCATTCTACCGTCGATTCCTTCTCAATGAACATTCACGCAAAACCGGCCTACACCAAAAACAAAAGGGCGCAAAGGAACAAACTGCGCCAGTTGGCAACCCCCTAAGCTCTTGTAAGAGCAATTAAAGGGCCACGATTTGTCTCCAAACCTAAGAAATGATCTGGTAATTAGAGCCACGCTTGGAGGAACCACGCCAACCGTCCCGGTGTGGCTTATGCGCCAAGCGGGACGTTCTCTTCCCGAGTACCGAGCGTTAAGAAAACGTGGATCAATTTTGGAGACGATTCGCAATCCGCTACTAAGCGCTGAGATCACCCTCCAACCAGTAACGCGCTATGGCGTTGACGCCGCCATCCTTTATTCGGACATTATCGTGCCGGCCTACGCAATTGGGTTCGGAGTAGAGGTAGTGGAAGGGAAAGGACCAGTTGTCAACCAACCTTTCAGTTCGCAGAAAGATCTGAGCAGACTTCGGGAACTGGAGCCTGAAACGGACACACCTTATGTGTTGTCTGCAATCCAGACACTAGTGAAGGAACTCGACGTTCCTCTGATAGGATTCGCTGGCGCTCCGTTCACGGTTGCCAGCTATCTCGTCGAAGGAGGGCCGAGCCGGACATACGCCAAAACCAAATCGCTGATGCGTTCTAGACCGGACCTGTGGCACCGCCTGATGAACAAACTCACGAGACTAGCCATTGCATCTTTGGAATCGCAGGTCAAAGCAGGCGCCTCGCTATACCAGCTCTTTGACTCATGGGTTGGAATTCTGTCGCCCAAAGAATACGCCGAGATGGTTGAGCCGCATTCAAAAGCAGTTTTCCAGGCCCTTTCCAATCTCGGAGTACCGTCTATACATTTCGGTGTAGGTACTGCGTCGCTGCTAAAGCAAATGGGGAAGTCGGGATGCACAACTCTCGGCGTCGACGATCGAATCGGCCTCGACGCCGCGTTCCGGCTCACCGACGGCAAGGTCGCCCTTCAGGGAAATCTCGACCCTGTAAACATTTTGATAGGCAACGAAGTGGCCCTTGCGGAAACGAGGAAGGTACTTGTGGCATCCGCGGCCTCTCCGGGGTATGTGTTCAATTTGGGTCACGGAGTCCTTCCAAATTCCGATCCGCAAGTGATCAAGGCTGTAATCGACTTCGTCCACGAACAGGGTAGTGATATCCGGGCAATGGCATCAGACAGAATGGGAGATAAGTGAATAACGCAGTGGTAATTGGAGGCGGAATCTCCGGCCTCGCTTCGGCCTACTTTCTATCTGAGAGACCAGACCCTCCAAAGATAACGATCTTGGAATCCGAGGATCATCTCGGAGGTACCATCAGGGGGATTGATTTTGGATCGAAGAAGGTCGAAACCGGGCCGGACTCATTTATCACCAGAAATCTCTCTGCAGTAGATCTGGCTGCGATTCTTGAGCTTTCTGAAAGGCTCGTCGCTCCGGCAACAAGTTCAGCCTTCATTTATTCACGTTCGAAACTCCACCATATCCCAAAGGGCACCGTTTTTGGAGCTCCTAGCGACATGAAAAAGTTTCTGGGGAACTCGCTCATTTCAAGACCAGGGCAGCTGAGGGCAGCTTTAGAACCTCTACTCGGAAGAGCAAGGATTGAAGGTGACACCACGGTAGGCGCATTTTCGAAGAAAAGATGGGGTCGAGAGATTACGGACAAACTGATCGAACCGCTAGTAGGAGGCATCCATGCCGGCACGGTACAACAGCTCTCGCTTGCCCAATGCGCACCCCAGTACATGCAGGCGGCACTTGCGGGAAACTCGGTTTCAGCTGGACTGAAGTCGCAGATGGCTGGCTATACCCCAAACGGGCACCCAATGTTCTACTCATTCGCCGAAGGTCTCTCGGAGCTTGTCGACGGGCTGCTGAAGCTTCTCATCGACCGCAATGTGCAAATATTGACAGGATGTCAATCCCTGGAGATAATACCGGACCATGACGGTTACGAGGTTGTCACCAGCTGCGGAACCATAGCAGCCGAAGGCGTAGTGTGCGCCACCCCTGCCTACGTTACATCGAGGCTTGTAATGCCCGTAAGCCGGATTGCCGGCGAGCTCTTGGGCACAATCGAATACGCCTCGCCTATCATGACTTTGCTCGCTTTCGAGGATGAGTCGTTCAGCCAACCACTTGAAGGATCGGGGGTTCTCATTCCGAGACGGAACGGCACATTGGCAACGGCTGTCACCTTCGCCACCAACAAATGGCCGTCATGGAAGAGCGAAGGCGAAACGCTTTTGCGCATATCCTCGGGCCGCGTGGGCGACAACCGAGCCTGGCAGCTTAGCGACGACGTACTCGTCGCAAGCTTAGAGTCAGAAATGGAGCAGATTCTGGGAGTGCGCGCGCGTTCCACTAGACATCACATATCGCGCTGGAAGGACAGAATCCCTCAGTTCAAGCCATTTCACTCCGAGCTGATCCAAAGAATCCGCGATAACCTTCCAGTAGGAATAGAACTCGCCGGCGCCCCTTTTCTTGGCGTAGGAATACCAGCATGCATCTCCAGCAGCGCACTCGCTGCCGAACGACTGTCGCGCAACTCCTTTAAGCCTCGCTAACGCCAGCCGAATCAAAGGTTGCCATCTCAACCAGTGTCCTCACCGCAGACTGGATTATAGGAACACTGAGACAAGCTCCAGTACCCTCACCTAGCCGCAGATCGAGAACGAGCACAGGCTTCAAGCCCAGGAAGTCCAGCGCCTTTTTAGCGCCCGGCTCTTGGGAAAGATGGCCGGCAATAAGGTAGCCTCTCACCTCGGGAGCGGTCTCGCACGCCACCACGGCAGCCGCATCGGCGATAACGCCGTCCAACACGACAGGTACGCGTCGCAGTGACCCTGCCAAAATCAGACCTACCATACCAGCTATCTCCAAACCACCCATCGACGCCAAAACCTCGATGGGATCGGAAAGAGATCCTTCTCTGGTACGTGCATGAGCGGATTCGATCGCTTTCACCTTCAGCGCAAGGTGAAGATCGTCTATCCCCGTCCCCCTTCCGGTGGTCTCGTCCACAGGCGACTTGACAAACCACGATATCAACGCCGCCGAGGGAGTAGTGTTGCCAATCCCCATATCTCCGATCACTAGAAGATCGCATCCAGCGTCTATCACCGAGTTCGCCACATCAAAACCAGCCTGAACCGCTCTTTCCACCTCGTCAAGCGTCATTGCCGGCTTTTTCGCTAGATTGTCGGTACCACGACGAATCTTCTTGTTAACGATCCCGGCATAGCCCGATGTGTCACCAGCAACCCCAATATCGATAACCTGTATCACGGCACCCACTTGCTTTGCGATCGCATTAATGGCTGCCCCTCCATTGAGGAAATTGGCAACCATCTGCGTCGTCACCTCCTGCGGCCACGGGGTGATTCCCTCCTCAATGACGCCATGATCAGAGGCAAACACACACACAACTGGCGACGATGGCACCCTAGGTGGAAACTCGGTGGATATCGCGCTGATTTGAGCCGATATTGTCTCAAGAAATCCCAAAGCTCCGGCCGGCTTCGTTAGGACCTTCTGCCGTTCCAATCCTTTGTCGAAGTTGACTGCCGAGGGGGGCTCGATCAACCCCATAGCTTCTCTGAAATTCACGCCAGGTCTCCTAACCGCCCACCGCAACCGCGATTCTCAAACGGGTATCTGACAGGATAACCTTGGACAGCTAGTCGAGCAAATTGACGAGGTCGGAGTCGTCCTTGTTGGCAAACAGGACCTTGTTGAAAATGATGAATTTCCCAATCCACAAGACCCCAAAAGCTCCAATCGAAGCAGCATTGACTGCGATAGCTACCTGGAGATTCTTGAACTGGTGAACGGTGGAAAAATGATCAGCAGCGGCAACCGCCCATAGGGAAAGGATAAGCCCCAGGAACGCCAACCCCCAAAACGGGACTATTTCTTTCAATATGTGCGACTTCCCGGTCTTTCCCCATGCCCAAGCCCTGTTCATATAGTACGAGGGCAGAGCTGAAACCGCCACGGCCACAAAATTGCACGTGGTGGCCGACCACAAATGCAGAACTCCAAAGGATAGAAATAGAATCGCCTGAGAGATCACCACCGACACTACAGATGCGACTGTATATTTAAAGGCCTTCAAAGCAGTATCCGAGCTATCCAACCGATTTAGTATCACTCGTGGAACGAAGCTTCTCAAAGACACCAATCTAAACCTACCGCATCCTTCCTAACGATCATTACGGTGACACTCTCCGAGAGGCGCAGCCTCCCAGAGAGTTGGCCCAGCCCCGCCAAAGAGGCGCCGCCGGCAAGCCCATGCCACGCTGAAGCCAGTCTAGCGCTGATCGATCGGAACGTACTTTCGCTCGGCCTCCCCCGTGTAAATCTGCCGTGGCCGCACGATCTTGGAATCTTGCTCAAGCAGCTCGACATAATGTGAAAGCCATCCTGAAACTCTCGGGATAGCAAACAAAACGGGAAACATCTCGATCGGAAATCCCATTGCTTGGTAAATAAGCCCGGAGTAAAAATCTACGTTGGGGTATAGCTTCCGCGAGATGAAGTAGTCGTCAGAAAGAGCGACCTCCTCTAGTTTCAGGGCAATGTCCAGCAGAGGATTCTTGCCCGTTATCTCGAAAACGTCGTAAGCAACCTTCTTGATTATCCGCGCGCGAGGGTCATAGTTCTTATAAACCCTGTGGCCAAATCCTTGAAGCCGCTGCCCTCCCTTGCCTTCCTTCACACTCTTGATGAAGGGCTCCACATTATCCATCGAGCCGATCTCGGTCAGCATTTTGACAACAGCTTCATTAGCGCCACCATGGCGCGGTCCATATAGAGCCGAACATGCTGCCGCGGTGGAAGAATACGGATCCGAGTGCGCAGAACCTGCCGTCCTCATGGCAGTCGTTGAGCAGTTCTGCTCATGATCGGCATGCAGGATAAAAAGAACGTCGATCGCACGCACCAATGCTGGGTCGGCTTCGAAGTGAGGTTCGGCAATCTTCCACATCATGGAAAGAAAGTTGGCAGGGAACGAGAGCTCATTGTCGGGATAAACGAAAGGCATTCCAACAGAAAATCTGTGAGCTGCAGCAGCCAAGGTCGGCATCTTGGCTATCAAGCGAACTATCTGCTTCTCTCGAACATGAGGATCAAATATTTGCTTCGCATCTGAGTAGAAGGTCGATAAAGCGGCTACCGCAGAAACCAGCATACCCATCGGGTGCGCATCATAATGGAAGCCCTCAAGAAAACGTTTCCTTACGTTCTCATGAATGAACGTGTGATGTGTAACGTCGCGGACCCACGAGTCATATTGGGATGGAGTAGGCAACTCTCCCTTTAGCAGAAGATAGGCCACTTCAAGATACGTGGAATCTTCCGCAAGCTGCTCGATCGGATATCCCCTGTATCGCAGAATACCCGCATCACCATCAAGGTAGGTGATTGAACTTGATGTCATCGCCGTTGAGGTAAGTCCTGGATCATAAAACCAGATCCCCGGGAGCAATTTTTGCCACTCCGTTGAAGATACCCCGTCGTTGACAATTGGAATCTCGATGGACTTGCCAGATCGATTATCCGTTATCGTAATGCTGTCAGGCACGATCCCGCCTTCCTAGGCTAAATCTCCGTTCCACAAGGGCATATCACGCGCCTTGCAGAATGCTTATTCAATCTTCGGCACCCTTTTTGCCGCAGACACAATTCAAATCTTAAAGGCACTTCGGCCAAAAAGAAGAAGTTTCCTTCGCTATTAATTTACAGCAAACTACCCCCCTAGTACCAAACGCTCAATCGGCGACGAGCCGGTAGACATTGGTCTCGCGTTGCACAAAACCCAATCCTCGATACAGTGAGTTAGCTTCTACCCTCGAGGGGCGGGATGTCAAATCGACAGACTTGGCGCCGTGAGATTCAGCCGTTTCTACCGCTTTAGCAACAAGGCTCCTACCGATTCCCCTTCCCCTGGCACTTGAGTCAACAATCACATCTTCTATCCAGGCCCTTATGCCGGTGGGAATGGGAAAAATGACCAGCGTCAGAGTCCCGATAATATCATCGGTCTCGCTGTCACTCGCGATCAGCAAATTGACACAATCATTCTCGATAAGCCGTCTCAAATCACCGAACTCAAGACGCTGCGACGAACTGGAAAGCTGGGGAACCAAGCGATTCATAGCGTCCAAAAGGTCCAAAGAAGGCGCTTCGACACGAGATACTTCGATCACTTTCAGTTCTACCCCCGAGTTGGTTCAAAGAAGCCAAATTAATCTATCTCCAAATGTTCTCGAATGCTACACACCTCCTCGTTATGCGACTTCCCAGCAGTGGATTGCGACTCCGTAAAATTTCAATAGTTGTCGGAAAAGGAGTATCCTGGAGAGATGGAAGACTTAGTTTGGCTGGACTCGATACCGTCTGAACTGCGCAGACCAATTCTCATTTGCGCGTTCTCTGGATGGAATGACGCAGCCGAGGCCGCGACGCTAGCCGTCGACTTTCTGCGCAAGAAACTGAACGCTACCGTCATCGCTGAAATCGACCCGGAAGAATTCTACGACTACACGATGATCAGGCCACAGGTCACTCTTTCGGAGTCAATGATCCGAAAAATCAGGTGGCCCCGAACGTCGATCTCCGTCGCACACCTTGACTTTGTCGACCGCGACCTAATTTTCGTTAAGGGTCCCGAGCCACAACTGCGTTGGAAGAGGTTTGCGTCCACCCTTTTCGAACTCGCGGAGGATTTCGAAGTGGAAATGATCGTTTCCCTCGGAGCTCTACTCGCCGATTACCCCCATACGAGACCGATCCGAGTCGCGGTCACGTCGAACAATCCCGCAATGGCAGACAGGTACGGGCTTATCCCCTCTTCGTATGAAGGTCCTACTGGAATTATCGGCGTTCTGACGTCATGGTTCGATAAAGGTGGGATTCCCGGAACATCGATTTGGGCAAACATCCCCCACTATATTGCGCAGACACCTTCGCCCAAAGGAGCACGGGCTTTAGTTGAAAAAGTGCTCGAACTCTTGGCCTTCAGGATTGACACGCTGGAACTCGACTTCGCTACAACTGAATACGACAGGCAAATTGCGTCAATAATTGAAAACGACGACGACGCCAAAGCATACATAGCCCAGCTTGAAGCTGCACGCGACATGGAGCAGAACGAACCGCATTCCATCAATCCTGGTGCGTTTGAGGAGCAGATCGAATCGGTAACGATTGATTCGCTCACCGAAGAGGTTCAAAACTTTTTGAAAAATCATCGAAATGAGTGACAGCTCTGCATTGGGCGCAAGCCGCAGCGACGGCGGCGCCCGTTTGTTGGCCTAACCCTACCGCGTCGGGTACTTGGCAAGACTGCGTAGTGCCCCTATGCCTCCAATGCCGGAGTCGTTAAAAATTGATCTTTAATGCGGGGGAATCTCAATTGGCAGTGTGATCAGGGGGGCTTGTGAGTTGTAACGTGCTGAACATCCATTTTCGCGAGGGCCTTACGCTTGAAAAGGGGAAATACCCCGAATTCAGACCGAGAACAGAGATCGCGTAAGGAATTCTTCGAGACTACGACGTTGCCGTTACAATGCGTGACGGCGCAAAAATATATGTCGAAGTGTTCAGGCCGGAAGCCGAAAGAGAATTTCCGGCTTTACTTGCCTGGGCGCCGTACGGCAAGCACAGGCGAGTCAAATACAAATATTTCCCACCCTGCGGCGTATGCGACTCAGACCTCCCTGAGCTTGCTACGTTCGAAGCAGCTGATCCAAAATATTGGTGCGCCCAGGACTACGCCGTCGTCTATGCGGACTCCTGAGGAGCTTGGCATTCCGAAGAAAACCTGACTCTCCGAAGCGACCGAGAAGCGCAAGACTGTTATGACCTTATTGAATGGGCCGGCGTGCAAACATGGTCGAATGGCAAAGTCGGAATGCATGGAGTTTCCTATTTGGCATGGAGCCAATGGAAAGCTGCAGCTCTAAACCCACCTCACCTTGCTGCAATGAATCCTTGGAAAGGAGTGACCGACTTTTACAGGGAACTGGCTTTTCACGCAGGAATTCCCGAGACTGAGTGCCTCGCTATGTGGCACCCGAGTGTAAGTTTCACTAAGACACAGGTAGAAGATCTGATCAAGATGGCAGAAGGTCACACACTTTTCGACGATTACTGGAAAAGCAAAAATGCGGACCTTTCCAGAATCACAGTTCCATGCTTCGCCGTTGCCAGCTGGGCCGACCATGGACTTCATACACGCGGGACGCTCGATGGCTTCAAGAAGATCTCCTCCGAACACAAATGTCTAATTATCCACGGACGCAAGAAATGGGGAAACTTCTACCAAAATGCAGAGCGGCAGAGACAGTTTTTCGACATGTTTTTAAAGGGAAAAGAATCTGAAATACGTTTCTGGCCCAAAGTGCTCCCGGAAGTCAGAGAACGTTACTACGTCGGCAACTTCCGAAAAAGCACGGCTTGGTCCCTCCCCGAGACACGTTATGAGAAGCTCTATCTCGACTCGGAAGAAAAAGCATGCGCTGGGACATCCCCAGAAAAGAATCAGAAACATGCTATAGCACCTACCAAGATGCCGGCTCGACGTCTAGGGTCCAATTCGACCATATTTGGAGACATCAAGTCGAGCTTGTTGGAAACATGAA
>DAHVOF010000173.1 GCA_027318945.1 Actinomycetota bacterium
GCTCACAGATAAAAGCTCCACTTGGGATTTACCAATCTAATGCTCTGTGTGGGGAGATATGTCACTTTGTGGAAAGAAAAGTTGGGAAAGTTGGACCGACAGATTAGTTTCTCAGTTATGCCAAGCGTAGAAATTCACCGACGGCTAGGTGAACGAGACATATCAGCAATTGTCCAACTCGTAAAATCAGCGGAAGCTGTCGACAGTCATAAAGCCCTGGAAGACCATGCATGGATAGACCTCGTACAGGGCGGAAGAAAAGGGGTCCTCGGCCTGATCGCCAAGACATCGCGCTCCGAAGCGATCGTCGGATATGCACAAATCTCCAAAGGGACCTGCAACTCGTGGGCAATTGAATACGTAATTCATCCCAAGGCACGTTCGGATTCTGAAATTGGGCGGGAGCTGCTGTTGTCCGCACTCGACGAAATCAGCCACCAAGGTGGAGGTCACGTACATGCGTGGATCGCAAAGCCGTCCCCGGCCGCCGACGAGCTTTGCAAATCGGTTGGAATGTCACGCGGCCGCGACATCCATCAGCTTCGTAGAGCACTTCCGATTGAGAGCGAACTGCAAACAGAGCCAATTTCTACGCGTCCATTCATCATCGGCCAGGATGAGGAAACCTGGCTTCGGCTCAACAATGACGCCTTCTCTTGGCATCCGGAGCAGGGTGATTGGGATCTTGCCACACTGCAGAGCAGAGAAGAGCAAGAGTGGTTCGACCCAGAAGGATTCCTACTCCACGAGATCGACGGGAAACTTGCTGCATTCTGCTGGACGAAGGTTCACTCCGATACTGAACCCGCCATCGGCGAAATATACGTGGTCGCTGTCGATCCAAAGCTGCGAGGCCTTCACCTAGGCAAATCAATCTGCTTGGCAGGGTTGAATCATCTCGCAGAGAATGGAATTCGAACAGCAATGCTGTACGTGGAATCCACGAACGCTACAGCAAACCGCCTTTACAACCAGCTCGGCTTCGCCTTAGATCACATAGATCGCGCCTACGTTGTTGATATCGCGCCGTACGTTGAGAGACGTTAACCTTCTACTGTGATTGGCTACCGATAATTTCCCCGAAGAACTGCGACCGCGCGCCGATCACCGCGCAAGGAATCATCACCGTCCCAACCCCAATCAAGGGTAGTTGATAACTAACCTTGGCTATAACGCGCGGCCTACCTTCAAAATGCTCCCCGCAAGTGGCTTCTCATGCTCCTTGTAGCCCGACAAGGTGTCCAAGCAGATACGTAATTGAAGCTGCTCCTCCCGACAAAATGACCTGCCTAGCCACGGTTTTCAAAACCGATCTTCCAGTAAACACCGCAAGGAGAACCCCGACAGACGTAGCACCGAAAAACGCCAGGACTATCGTCAGGAGGATCCCCGAAGTCCCCGTAGTAAAAAACCAAGGTAACAAGGGCAGCATCGCACCGACACCAAATGATGCGAACGAGGCCAAAGACGCCTCGACGGGTGAACCTATCGAAGTAGGATCCACACCCAACTCCTCACGGGCATGTGTATGTAGGGCCAGTTCGGGATCCTTCATGATGTGCTCTGCAAAATCCTCCGCCACCTCTTTCGGCACACCTTTTCGCCTGTACATCTGTACAAGTTCGCGACGCTCGAAATCCGGCCTTGTCCTGATCTCATGCGCCTCAAGTGCTATCTCCTTCTCAAACAGCTCCCTCTGCGCCTTCATCGATACATACTCGCCCAACGCCATCGACAGGGCACCACCTATAAGGCCTGCGAGCCCCGCAATCTTTACGAATGGCGCGGATGGATGAGCCCCTGCAACACCGAGCACAAGAGCCACGTTAGACACCAACCCATCACTCGCACCGAACACCGCAGCACGTGCACCGCCTCCGGTAATATCTCTATGGCGCACGCCCACATCGCTCATGAGAATCTCGGCCCGACTAGCCTTGGGGGTACGATGCATGAATTCCGAAATACTAAATCTCTGGCCAGTCACAATAATTAAAAATAGCCTTCCTGATGTCACTTTACGATCTTGAAATTGCGCAATGGAAACAGCTTCTGTCAGCGGAGCCAAGCTACCGCGCAGACCAAATCTGGCAAGCAATCCATAAGCACGCCATTAGACCCGAACATCTTACATCGATACCGAAGCAACTTCGAGATAGTATCGCGAAAACTGCTGACCTCGCTCCGGCCCTCAGCCTTGTCAATCTTTACACCGACGATAACGAACTGACAGAAAAGGCTCTGTTCAAACTAGATGATCAGCGAGTTCTTGAAACCGTGCTTATGCACTATTCGGACCGATCGACCGTATGCATCTCATCACAAGCGGGGTGCGCGATGGGATGCAAATTTTGCGCAACAGGACAGCAAGGTTTCTATCGCCACCTCACCACCGGAGAAATCGTCGAACAGGTGGCGTGGGCAATCTCCCGAACTCGAACAAAACGGGGCTCCCGAAGGTTGACGAACGTAGTCTTCATGGGAATGGGTGAGCCCTTGGCTAATACCAAGAACCTGTTCAAAGCTTTACAGAGGATCAACGTAGACATCGGCATCGGAGCACGTCACATAACAGTTTCCACAGTTGGCATTATTCCAGGCATCCGAAGATTCGGCAAGCTGAATCAGCAGTACAACCTAGCTATTTCCTTACACGCAGCCAACAACGAGAAACGGACCTCGCTCGTTCCGATCACTCGAACATATCCTCTAGAAGCACTCCTCGAAGTCCTTGCAGATTACCGCCGTACCACAAACCGCAGGATCTCTTTTGAATGGGCAATGATGGACGGCATTAATGATAGCGATCAAGACGCACGCGAACTCATCGCTATTTGCGTTCCCTTGCAGGCCCATGTCAACTTAATCCCACTGAACCCCACTCCAAAATGGCCTGGTAGTGGATCTCCTATGGCACGTGTCAGATCTTTTTCGCGCATTCTCGAAATGGCCGGAATCGTGACTTCCATAAGGGACAACCGCGGCACTAAAATTGCAGCTGCTTGTGGGCAGCTTGCAGAAACCCATGTCACATTGGGTGGCGATGAAGGACTTTTTGCTGCTGGTTCTGCGAAAATGGATCTAAGTGGTTTACTTGACTAATGAACTAAATCGAGAGGATTGAAATGGACTCACCCAAATGTTTTGACCGGTCTCTTCCGCAGACATTGCAAATTGCGACGATACTGCTTTACATGAACGCAATTCTCACGATTCTGTTTTCGCCAGGCTCGCCGCTCCTACTCCTTCCAGCTGCGGCCGAAGCCGTAGGCGCGTTCGGCATTGCGAATGCAAAACGGTGGGGATACATCATGGCCGTAGCCGGTGCTGCATTTCCCCTTGCTCTACTACTCATTGACGCAGCATCGTTCGGCGTCAGCTTTTTATCCTTGATTTTTTCATCGCCTTTGACCTTAATTTTCGAAATTGCATTGCTAGCCCTTCTGCTTCACCCGCAGTCGAGAGAGCACCAGAAAATCTGGTTTCATTAACTTCCCAATGAAGCAAGACACCTTCGACGAGATCTGAATGACACTGAAGATCGCTGGAATAGAACAACTAAGGCAGTACGAAAACCACCATCTGGGACACTCTGGCTGGTTTACGGTTACCCAAGAACTAATTAACAAATTCGCTGAAACCACTGGCGATAACCAGTGGATTCACGTTGATCTTGAAGCCGCAAAAGCCGGCCCATTCGGCACTACCATAGCTCACGGCTACCTCGTTCTGTCGCTTATCCCCCGCTTGCTGCCAGAAATACTTGTGATCGAAAATGCAGGTATCGCCGTCAACTATGGAGCCAATAAAATTAGGTTTACCTCTCCCGTGCCGTCAAACGCAAGAATTAGACTCGGGGCAAAGCTTGCCAGACTTGAAGAATTTACTGGAGGGACACAAATTTGTATTGAAGGTACCGTTGAGACGGAAAACATCGTAAAACCTTCACTGATTGCGGAACTGATTTATAGGTACTACAGGTAGATATGACACTTTCTCACTCCGAGCGACA
>DAHVOF010000178.1 GCA_027318945.1 Actinomycetota bacterium
GAGGTCGGAATCCTTTGTCACATCACATTGAAAGCTGGTCGCAGAGTCACCGATGGAGGCTACTACGGACTCCAGCTTCTCCCTCCTCCGCGCCGCCAAAACGACGGAGGCTCCCGCACCGGCAAGCACTTCAGCCAGGTGAGCTCCAATGCCGGAAGACGCACCTGTAACTATTGCCACCTGCCCATCAAGTCGAAACAGCTTCGTAGGATCCATGTAAAATCTTTCTAAGAGCGGACAGCTCTTGCTGCAAAATTTAAGCTCTCCCGTTCGACAAACTCAAGTTTCAGTTCCCCAGCAATGCCTCGCTGGCTACTGACACTTAGTTCCCGAAACAGGCTTATAGAATGTTATCCGAGCTCGATGCGCAACTCAAAATAACAAGGACACGTATATGCGGCCAATTCCCGTAGATTTCAACGTCGGACCCCTGGTGATCCACACCTATGGAATTGGTCTGGCGATCACTTTCTATTTTGCCTACCGTTACTTTGAGCGTCGGCTTCGCAACAACGGCTACGCAGTTCAGTGGTTGCAAAAATCGTTCCTCCTGATAATAGCCGGAGCAATCGTCGGCGCGAGAATCGTGCATGTTGTTGCAAACATCTCCTACTACATCCATAATCCTGGTCAGATAGTCATGATCTGGCATGGTGGCTTGTCATCGTATGGAGGACTGTTGGGAGCAATACCAACCGCGGCGTACCTCAAACACCGCTACGCTCCTGAGATCCCTTACGCAAAGGCATTCGATTTAATTGCTCCAGTCCTGGTATCAGCCTGGGCAATGGGAAGGCTCCTCGGACCTCAGCTTATGATCAATGGAGGAGGCCGGCCGACGACGGCATGGTACGGACTGAAATATGCCGGCGAAACTGGCTACCGTATTCCAGTGCCGCTTTTCCAGGCTGCCGAAGATTTTGCAATCTTCCTGATACTTCTAATGTTGGAAAAGTACTTCATTGAACATCGTGCGCCGGCTGGTGCGCTGATCGGAGCGGCAGCACTGCTGTGGGACATACCGCGATTTAGCGATGAGTACTTTTGGCTTGCCGTGCCTCACCTCTGGGATGCAGTTGAGGTTTTCTCGATAGTAATGGTGGTGGCTTCTGCAATATACTTGGCTGTTCTATTCAAAAACTCCCAGAGAAAGAAGGCTGAACTTCCAGAGATTGAGCCTTCTGAAATCTAGAAATTCAACTTACCCCAAAGGGCTGAGCTGCTAGATGACAACCGCACTTCTGACAGATCTTTACGAACTGACGATGCTCGAAGCTTCTCTGCAATCCGGCGTTGCTTCGCGGGAAAGCGCATTTGAAGTGTTTGCCCGTTCTCTTCCTCCAGGAAGACGCTATGGGGTAGTGGCCGGGGTCGGCAGGCTGATCGAAGCACTTTCCAACTTCACGTTCGATAAAGACGACTTGAATTTCCTGGCAACCACGGGCCATCTCGACGACACCACCATTGCATATCTGTCCAAGTTTCGATTCACTGGCAACATCTGGTCTTATGACGAAGGCGAGACCTACTTCCCATACTCTCCAATCCTGAGAGTAGAAGCCCCTTTTGGACAGGCCGTTCTTCTTGAAACTCTTATCCTTTCGATCTTGAACTTTGACTCCGCTATCGCCTCCGCGGGCGCGAGAATGGTCTCCGCCGCTAAGGGAACGCGACTGATCGAGATGGGATCAAGACGAACCCACGAAACTGCAGCGGTAAGTGCAGCACGAGCAGCGTACATCGTTGGCTTTTCTGCAACCTCGAACCTAAGGGCGGGACAGCTTTACAATATCCCTACGACTGGAACGGTCGCTCACGCCTTCATGCTGGCTCATGACGATGAGAGATCCGCTTTCCAGGCGCAGATTAAAGCTCAGGGATCCGGAACCACTGTTCTGGTCGACACTTACGACATTGAAAAAGCCGTCAAAGACGCCATATCTGTTGGAGGCCCTTCACTCGGTGCCATTCGAATCGACTCGGGAAACCCAGCATTCGAGGCTCGCCGCGCCCGAGAACTGCTTGACTCGCTCGGAGCAACCGGCACCCGAATCGTGATCTCGGGGGATCTGGATGAATACAGCATTGATGAACTTTCAAGCGAGCCGATCGACGGTTTTGGCGTAGGCACTCGTCTCGTTACTGGATCGGGTGCTCCTACTGCCAATTTCGTGTACAAGCTCGTAGCAATTGCGAGGGGACACGACGGCACGTTGGCGTCAGTCGCAAAAGCCTCAGCGGCCAAAGCAACCCTGGGAGGACGCAAGTCCCCGTGGCGAGTTCTAAA
>DAHVOF010000179.1 GCA_027318945.1 Actinomycetota bacterium
ATCATCGGGGACGAAGACGTCGTCAAGGACCACCTCATTGAAATCATGAGTCCCGTCCAGAAATAAAATTGGATTGATTGTTATTCCAGAAGCGCTCAGATCGACTATCAACTGTGAAAGCCCCTCGTGCCGGTCTGCGCCGAGCGGGCTGGTGCGACAGAGTGCCACGAAGAAGTGGCTGCGGTGTGCACCGGTTGTCCAAATCTTGGTCCCTGATACCGACCATCCGCCGTCTACTCTGGTGCCGGTTGTGCGAACCGAAGCCAAGTCCGATCCGGAATCGGGCTCAGACATGCCTATCGAGAAGTAACATTCGCCGGCAGCAATAGCAGGGAGAAACCTGTGTCGCTGCAACTCTGTACCGAACTTCATCAGGGTCGGAGCTGTCTGGCGGTCTGCTATCCAGTGAGCTCCAACCGGAGCGCCAGCGGCCAAAAGCTCCTCCACTACGATGAACCGGTCGACCGCGCTACGCCCATGGCCTCCGTACGCTGGCGGAATAACCATCCCCAACCATCCGCGGGATGCCAACTTCTTTGAGAACTCCGGGGAGGCTTCCGCGTTCATTCCAAGACCGGGCCGGTAGCTTCCTTTGGGCAGCTCCTTGGCCAAAAAATTCCGGACATCAGACTGAAGTGCCTTCTCTTCCTCAGTCAAAATGACAGGAGCGAAATGCATGCTCAGCTCCCCTCGAGGCGCATTTGTCGTCGGCGCTGGGACCACATTTGGATCCCTCGCTCCATTTCCAACGCCGCTCCCCATGACACGGGCGGCGGCCCAAGCTCGGTTCGGAAGCTTGCTAGAGCGTGCCGAGTCAGCTCGGGGTCGCGGGCCGCAAGCTGGGCGAGTTCCTGGGCTTTCTCGTCAACCATGTCATCAGGTACGGCAACCCACGCCAACCCCAAGCGAACTGCCTCTTCGCCGGAGATCTCCTGGCTAAACAGGCCGAGCGCCGCTGCTACTTCCCGACCTCCCGACCTCCCAGCCAGGGTAAAGAATCCCCCTCCGGGGTGGATCCCAATGCGCAGAAATCCAGCCAGCAGGCGGATATTCGTGGCCACGACCCGCAAATCCGTGGCGAGAAACAGGTTCATTCCGGCGCCAACTGCAGCACCGCGCGCGGCGGCGATGGTTGGAACCTTTAGTTGACCCACCCGCATAAAAGCTTCATACACTGCGCTGGTGCCGGCATAAGCCTCTTCGCTTGCCGGGTCAACGTTTGCGCCCCAGGCCCTGGTGTCCGCCCCAGAGCAGAAAGTTCCCTGATCACCCCGTATAATGGCCGCCCCAATGGACAAGTCGGCATCTATGGCATCACAGTGCTCGGCGAGCTGGCGGCCCATTTCAGCGGTTAGACCGTTTCGCACTTCGGGGGACGAGACCGTAACGACGGCCACATTACCCTCCACCTGCATTCTCACCTCTCCTGGCGTTCTTTGTGCATTCGCCATATCCGTCATGTCTCCTCTCCAGCCCTAAGGCCGCCACATTTTGATTCCTCGGAATCATGCTGTTTCGCATCATGAGTTGCAATTTCTTCGATTTTGCTCCAGAACTACTTCTATTTTTACCGAGCCTGATCCACCTAACAAATTGCTAGTGCCGGCTTATTCGCTGGCAGCCTGGTAACAGTCGGTTGGATCGATTGAAACAGTCTGTCACGACTTGAGCTGCTGATAAGCCCTGCCATCGATGTTGCATGGCTCCGGAGAGGTGACGCTGGTACTGTCAGGATGAAACATACTATCCATTTCGTCCTTGGTGTTAATGAGAACTACGATCGAAGTACTCCCGACTCCACGTTCAAGGTACTGTTCGAATCCCGCGTCGACAGCCACCGAGGTTAACTTCACTTTGCTGGAATCGGCAATTTTCTGCGCCATACGACAAGCACGTCAATGAACCCATGAAATATTGCGCGACAAGGATGTTCGACGAATACCAAGAGGCAGTTTTCCTCTCGGATGGTTCCCATGCCAACACTGATCTTGTTTTCAACCTTTTCGAACAGATCGGTGAATTAGTTTGCACTATTTTGATTCCCCCCTAAGTGCGCTCGCGCCTCCCTGGCAAACGGTTTCGTCAGTCACCACATTGTATGGAGTCGGCACTGCTTTGTTCAAGTTGACGAGCCGATCGTGGCTTCGAAACATCAAACTGGAAAGACGCCAGGCCTCACGAAGCAGGTTGAAGTTGAACTCCTTGCCAGTTACATGAGTCGCACCGGCGATAAACCAATCGACTGAGCCGCCCACACGATTGAAGCTGCAATGAGAATAGACGTGTCATTTCCTAGTGAGTCGAACCGCTATGCGTGAGCCGCGAGAGTGCTTTACGTTGGGCGGGCTGAGGTGCACATCTTTTCACAGATGTTCGGCAACGTCAGGCAGGCTTCATGACTGCTTGCATATGCAGCAGACGATAATCTGAGCATGCCTAAAGGGTCACATCAACTGGTCGATGCTGGTCTTTTTGGGCGCTGGTGAGATCCTCCTTTGGTACGGGACC
>DAHVOF010000187.1 GCA_027318945.1 Actinomycetota bacterium
TACGAGCATCGTAGGGTAACTTGGGCTTGCCGACATCGTTGCGGCTTGTACAGCAATTGTTGTCTTGGCAATTGCAAAAATCCTAGTGGGCAACGATGAAGGAGATTAACTTTGCCACCAGTAGCGTCACGATAATCACGATGAGGATGCACTTATTGCGTGCTCTATCACTCAGAGATACTATGTCACGAGGCAATCGTGAGGGCAAGACCAGGTCACTGAAAAATTGCGGTTCCGTTTGATGTCTGGATTGTTCGCGAATTACATTCTCAGCCAACTGGCTTGTACCTCAGTGCCGTTCTGAAATTTCTAATTTAAAGGGGATGAAATGACGGAGGGTGAAGTTAGCAAAGTAGGAGAGCGAGCAAAACCAAGGACTAAGTGGATTATTTTAGGTATCTCGGGCGCATTTGCAGCGATTGTGATGACAGTAGGTCTTTCTGCAACTGCCTTTGCATCAGTTCCACCGGCCAACTTTCCTGGCAACAATGGAACGAGCTGTAATGCGTGGCATGGCGCTCCTGATGGCTTCGGTCCCGATTCTCCTTACTTCATCGTGTCCGGCCCGCAAGGCGGCATTGGGGGATACCCGTTCGGGCAGGCGCAAGGACGTATCACGGGCCAGAATAACTCTGGCTACGCTGCCTACTGCAATCAGTAGATTTTGGTTCGACAGCTGGGAGCTAGGTCACGGGCTCCACATTGCTGGTCTATGTGCGATGTCCGAAACTAAGTCCTACATCATCCAGTTCAGAGCCGGTCTGCCGGACCGGCTCTGAAATCCGTGAAATGACTTTCCTCGACGCCATTCTGCCCCATGGGAGTGTAATCGGCGAGGGCTTACAGTTTCGCTTGGAGCTCCTTATTTCGCTACCGCAGGGATATGGACCTGGCTGAGCGGAGCCGTGAGCGGGTTGCTGCGGCTCGAATGCCGGCTCAACCTGCTCAATTCCCCACATGTGCTGGCTTGAGCGAGTGGCCGATCCCGGCGAGATTATGCCATCATGCTCCGTTTGGTACGCCGGTTACCTCGGTCTCCAGTGGACCCACGGCTACGTACCTGGTGAATGAGGCTGTCTCAACAATAGCGATGGAACGAATATCCACAGCTGTGCCTGACGTCGCGGGCGGCCAAGTGGATAACCCCCAGTTTAAAAGGGTTCCCTCTGCTCCTGATGCCATAAGGCAGTCACCGAAGCCGTCATTGCCGCAGTAGCCCCCCATGGCTAATGCGTAGAGGTCCGAGGTAGTAGCGCTGGACTGCGAACTCCAGGTGCTTGCGTCCGTCGTAGCCAGGATCGTTCCGTTTGCGCCTACTGCCCAGCACAAGGGGCTCGACTGGTTACAGACGATCCCAAATAGAGCTTCCGTGCTCCCGCTAATCTGAGATAGCCAAGTGTTCCCGTTCGATGTCGCAAGTATGACGCCGCCATAGCCGACTGCCCAGCAGCTTGTCGTGCTTGCGCACGCTATGCCGGTCAGGGCCACGGTAGTCCCGCTGGACTGAGGACTCCAGGTGCTTCCGTTCGTCGTAGCCAGGATCGTTCCGTTTGCGCCAACTGCCCAGCACGTGGTTCTTCCTGGACAGGCGACCGCATTCAGCGCGTCTGTGGTACCGCTTGTCTGCGGGGTCCAAGCCGCGCCGCTATTTTGCGTATACAGTATTGTTCCATTGGCTCCCACTGCCCAGGCGTTTGTGCTGCCGGAGCCGTTGAAGGTTACTGCATTTAGCGCATTTGTTGTGCCACTTGTCTGGGGAGACCATACGCTTTCGTCAACGGTCGTCAGGACGGTGCCGCCCGTGCCAACCGCGATCGCCTCGCTGTTCCCCTGCGAAGTAGCCACGCCGAGGAGTTCAGCTTTCCCGCCTGGAGCGATCATTCCAATCTTATTGCCCACCAGCTCGGTGAACCAGATGTTCCCATCAGGGCCTGCGGTGATTCCCGACGGTTGGCTGCCAGAGGTGGGGATGGCATACTCGGTGATCGTTCCGGATGTCGTGATCTCGCCAATCTTGTTGCCGGAGGTCTCTGTGAACCAGATATTACCGTCAGGGCCCGTTGTTATGCCCAAGGGTTGGCTGCCAGAGGTGGGGATGGCATACTCGGTGATCGTTCCGGATATCGTGATCATGCCTATCTTATTCGTTCCAAGCTCAGTGAACCAAAGGTTCCCGTCGGGGCCCTCAGTGATGTCGTACGGATAGGCGCTTTTAGTAGGTATTGGAAACTCTTTGATAGCTCCGGCCGTCGTGATCTTGCCTATCTCGTCTGCTCCGTAGTCTGTGAACCAGAGATTACCGTCGGGTCCTGTGGTGATGTAATACGGTGCACTTCCGGTTGGCAGGTTATACGTGGAAACATGACCGCTGGTGGTGATCACACCGATTGCGTCGGCACCACCGGCAGTGAACCAAAGATTCCCGTCTGGCCCCGTTACAATGCCAGTCGGAAACATGCCTGAATTTGTAAGGATCATTTCGTTTACGTTGCCCGATGTCGTGATCTCGCCAATATTACTGCCCATGGACTCGGTGAACCAAAGATTCCCGTCTGGCCCTAAGGCGATCCCATTTGGCTGGCTGCTCGCGGATGGAACCGGGTATTCCTGAATTGAAGATCCTGAGCCTCCTCCAGAGCCGGAGATTGTGATCGGTGTTGTATACGTGTTATTGGAGTAAGACGACTCCGTGATTGAGCTGCCGGAGTCCGTCACCAGTTTCAAGTAGTAGCTTCCGGGTGTGGTTGTGGCGGGCAGGCTGAGAGTCTGATTGGGACTGTAAGTCGCATTGGCGGCGAGCGGTCCTTGTTCTGGAAAACTTTCCAAGAGTGCGCCAGGGCCTCCAGACGTGGTCCCCAAATACCAGGAGTCGTTCCAGTTGCCAGTCGCAGTGCCTGACCCGATGTTCTGCACTGTCCAACTCACATTTATTGACGTCCCCGCGACACCGGACGATGGCGTGGTGGCGGTTGAGACGGTAAGGTCGGGAGGAGAAGATCCGGCAAGCGCGAGCGAAAGAGAGCCAACGGCTACGCCACCTATGCTGTCGCTTACCTGGAACGGAATAGTGAACGTGCGGGATATTGCGTTCGATGGTGGAGTGCCGGAAAGGACTCCTCCCGAAGAAAGGCTCAGCCAGATGGGCAAAGGATATCCACTTGCAGTTGCCGCCTCGGGAATCGACCAAACGAGACCGCTGGCGGCAGGCTGTCCACCGGTGGCCTGCAGTGTCGCGCTGTATGCGGTTCCTGCGGTCGCCCCAGGTAGAGAGCTGGTGGTTATTGTGAGAGCACCCACTACCGACAGTCCAAGCGAAGTGGCGCTGCAGGCTTGATGTCCACCGCTATCCGTTACGCAGAATCGCAGCTGGCTGTAATTGCCTCCTGCCTCAGTTGGTATGCCTCCAATCGTTCCTGTAGCGGGATCAAGGGATAGGCCCGGGGGCAGAGAACCTCCCGAAATTGTCCAGATGGTATAAGGTGGGGTACCCCCTGTTGCCGCCAGCTGCTCAAAGTATGGAACTCCCTGTTCCGCAGTGACAAGGCTTTGCGTCGTGACTCCTAGCCCTGCCTCCACGTCAAGCGTGAACACGGCAGTGGCTTCGGATTCCCAATAGTCTGACGCGGTTAGGTGAAGGGTTGTGGATGAACCGCTAGCAGCCGTCGGAATTCCTGAGATGGTACCCGTTGTAGGGTCCAAGACCAGTCCGGCCGGGAGTGAGTCGCTGGGCCCAAGGGCCCAATAATAAGGACTTGAGCTGGAAGAAGATGAAGCGGTGCAACCTGATACTGTTGAACCAGACACGCCGCAAGTTCCAAGACTGATGTTTTCCAAATTTCTAGCGGTTCCCCCCGTTGCCGTGAGACTTACTGAATAAGGGACGTTGAAGATGGCATTTGGAAGTGAGGTCGTGGTTATGACCGGATCGGATACTACGACGATCGATTCCGTAAAGGAGAGCTTGTTGCCAACTGATGTGTCTGTGACAGATGCCAAGAAGCGATAAGTTCCAGTTTGGCCGGTTGTTCCCGAGACAGTGCCGTCGCTTCCTAGGGTGAGGCCATTTGGAAGAGAGCCTGCGGTCATGGTCCATGTGAAAGGACCCACGCCACCCACGTGGTTGGCAGATGCCGAGTAGGGCTCGTTGACATCTGCCGATCTCATATTTGGATTAAATATCAGCTTCGGGACCACCCGGAGTCGGAGGAATGCTGATTTCCAGGAGCCCCCACTCGAATCGTCTACCTGGACCCTTAGGATGAAGTTCCCAGTTTGAGAGGTTGTTCCGGTGAGTGATCCAGTCGGCGACAACATGAAGTTCTGAGGAAGCGTTGATCCAGCCACCAGGCTCCATTTGAGCGGCGCAACCCCACCTTCGGATGCGAATGTGAAGGAATAAGGTTGTCCCACCTCCGCCGGAGGGACCGAGAAGCTTGTTACGGCGACTCCTACGGGCAGCCACAGATACCACTGCACCGAGGAGCCAGCGCTGTCAGTGAGCGTCACCCCGAGGAGAGTGCTGGTGCATCCCGGCCACACCGTTCCATTGCCAAGGGTTGTGATCGTTCCATTGACGAACTGCAAACCGCAGTTTGTCAGGGCAGTGCCGCCCTGGGTGAGGGTCCAGGTGTAGCCTCCGCTTCCGCTGTCAGCTGAGAGGGTTGCGCTGTAGGTCTTACCAACTGTTGCAGACGGCAGGATTTGGGTTGTGACTTCCGGTGGAGGAAGAATTTGAACGTTGAATGACTGAGTTGCCACCCCGCCGTAAGCATCCTTGGCTTGAATTTTGACGGTATACGTTCCGGCGGATGAAGCTAGTGGAGTACCAGATATCAGGCCGGTATTCTGGTCCAGGGTCAGTCCTGGCGGGAGTTCGTCGAACGTGGTTGAGGTTACGCCCAACGGTATGCCAGCGATTTTCCAGTCATAAGGACCAGTGAATCCCCGATAGAGCCCGTTTGCGCCGATCATATAGGCGGTGTAGGGGGCGCCCACCTCTCCGTTTGGCAGGCTGTTTAAAAGTACTCCACCAGCGTTCGACACATCCATCGACAACGGGCTAAGCACGTGCACGAGCTGAGTTCCACAGCCTGTGCCGCCGAGCGCGTCTGTGACGGTTACGGGAACTTCATAGTCGCCTGCGGATCCTTTAGCGGGGGTGCCGCTAACGGTTCCCGATGACGGGTCGATATTGACGCCGGGTATCGTTGTTCCAGACGATGCGCACGTTGACATCGACCATTGATATGGACCTTGGCCATACGTCACTCCCGGGTTAAAGGAGAACGGTAGGCCCTCTTCGGTCCAAAGTGGCGTGGAGCTGTAGGATTCGGGCAGCACCACGGCAGGTTGGTAGAGCACCGGCGGAAGGCTGAGAGTGTCCGTTGCAGTGGTGGGCGGATTGAAGCTGTCCACCACCTGCATGGGTTGGTCGGTGTCGCCCAACAGGACCGAAGTGTTTGCGTTTAGAGCTGATGGGGTCCCCTCGACCGTGCAGTCCGTGGTTGTCGCCGTAGAGTGGGAATAGTACTCCAAGCCCGTATTGCCGAACTCCGTTGTGAGGTTTTGTAGCCCGGGCGGGTTAGGGCAGGTGTAGGGTGGAGTTCCACCCTGGTTGGCCTGCGTCAGCGGTATTTGGTAAGTTCCTTTGCCGTTGTACGGCAGTCCGAATTCAGCTGTCGGAAGTGGGAAGCTTTGCGGGTGGACTCCGGGAATCACCGGCAGCACGAGATAATAGTACGAAACGTTTCCGAGGACGTCGGTCAGCTCCACCACGATGTTTAATGTGTTGCTTTTGTAGCTAAGCGGCAAGCCCGAAATAGTCACAAGACCCGTCTTGGATATCTGCACGGGGATTACAGCTGGATTGGCGTAATCCTGTGCAAATGTTATCGGTCCACTTGGATAATTGAACCCAGCTCCGCTCCCTGTGTATCCTTGCGCTTGTAATTGGTAGATATAGGGAGTGGTAAGTTGCCCAGTTTCGATCTCCGGGAGGGGGACGATGTTCGAACTGGTCGAGGGCGTGGAGACGACGGGATTCGACGCGGCGAATGTCACGGCAAGGATTGGAATGGTCAGCTGGGCGTTCACACCTACGCTGAAAAAGCCGAAGGACCAGCTGGCCTGGAAGCCGACCGCGGCCTCTAAACCTGCGCCGACCGCCCACGTTGGCTGTGTCTGCTGAAACTGCGCCTTGGCAAAGCCATCGAGGCCAATGAACGGCCCGATCAATGGCAGACCAGTTACCCATGGAGCGAGGCCGATATTGAATGTCACCTTGGGCCCTATGGAAAGCTTGATGTACCCGCTGGCCGATGCACCTGGAGTAAAGCTGTTTTGGGGGGTGTAGCTGTCGATGGGGGTAAGTTGCCCGTTCGCATAGGAAGCGCCCACCTGCAGGGTGAATCCCTGCGTTCCCGATGCAGTCAGAGCTATGTCAGCCTCTGCCTTGGCAGTCGCGTCGATTTCGAAGACGGGCGTTATGTAAATTACTACGGGTCCAAGGGTGATAGGTATTCCACTCGCAATCAGGGGAACTTTAGCGACAAGGGGAACTGTTAATTGACATGCAATTCCTGCGGCGATCTTGGCACTGTAGCTGACATTTTCCACCACTGTCATGTAGGCGTCTGCCTGGAGGCCCGACCCATAAGACCAACTCGCGTCAAAGTGTGGGGTGATTGTGAAAGTGGGAGGTTGAACGGTAATGTTTCCCCAGGAGCCGGAGGTGTCGATTAGGCACTGCGCTCCCGGGTTGTTGCCACCAGACGTCAAAGGACCCACACGGTTTTGGCTTGGGACATTCTGGGCCATGAGGGAGCGCATCTGGGTTTGGCTGATCTGTACAGAACCTCCTGCGATCTGGAAGCTTCCTTGCGATACAGCATCCATAAGGCCGGCATGAGTGGTTGTCACCAAAACGCTACTGCCACTAACATCCATATTCGTGATCTTCACCAGGAATCCCTGCTGTGCGTTTGTTGATGGAGGCACGTCGAGGACGTCCCCGACCTGAAGGTTCGCAAGATCAGTAGGTTCGCTGCCTGTCCAGGTGAATGTGAGGTTGGATCCATCTGAAGAAGCACTTGTCAGGTTCGTGGCGTCAGAAGCCGTCAATACTTTGGTCGTAGCGGGCACCGTTGTCAGGTAGCTGACTCCGACAGCTGTTGTTTGGGCGGCGACTACGGTGGCGGGATTGCCTGTGATTGTGGGATAGTACGAGTTTGTGCCGTCGCTCACCTGACCGGCAGAGATGGTGTAGTTGCCAGGCGCAACCGACAGATCGGTTGACGAGGAGACCGCATCCGTGAAGCCTCCAGGTCCGTTCACGGTAATAGTTGCGGCAATCCCCGATGGCAGCTGCCCGACTGAAATTGCCAGCAAGCCCTGCCCTGGTTCCAGCATGCTCGGCGATAGGCTGACGAGTAGCGTCATGATCGCGGTTACCATTCCGCCGTGCATGTCTGTCACGGCGACTGTCAGAGGGTTTACTGACGCCGCAAGAGGAGTTCCGCTTATAGTACCCGTCGAGGCATCCAGTGCAAGGCCCTGCGGAAGAGTGCCCGACCTAAGCGTCCAACTATAAGGCGCGATTCCTCCTGAAGCCCGGAGTGTCGTTGAGTAAGGCTGATTTGCGACGCCAGATGGGAGGCTTGAGGTCAAGATCATGAGCTGGCTTGCGGGAGACGGTCCTCCATAGGGACTCGGGCCAGGCATAGTCGTCGTTATGCCTACGACAGGCTCATTGAGCTTGGTGCCACCCATCGATCCGAAATAGCCTGCGTCCCCAAAGGTGAATACCCCTCCATCTGCTCCGACGAGCCTGTAGACCGGAGGAGTTGCGGAGCTTAATTCCGGCCCGGACGAATTCACCGACGTAGCTGCTTGTTTTTGCCGGGGCTGATTTTTGCTACCGGCGCCGCTCGAAAAGTGGGAATTTGAACTTGCTGGAGTCGCGACAATCGTTGAACCCGTCGCCTGGACTACGAGAAGCATCGGTAGAAATATGAGCAAGATGCGTCGCAGCCATTTCGCGGCGATACGCAATATAGAGGTAATCATGATAAACCAGCTCGCCCCCCATACGGGTCAATCATTCAAACCACGCACTGCTAAAAGCTGGAATTATAAGAAAACGATTAATTTATCAACACTATAAGTGATAATTGTAACTGAGAAAAATGAGTTACGTCAAGAATTAATTAGAAGCCGATGGCACTAGCAAGTAAATGATTCCCCCTGGTGCGGCGGACGTGTCTTGGTAGCCGCTATCGGTAGTGATGGAGCAGGTGCGGTGGACACGTCTAAGATCCAGTCCATTCTTAGCCCACTCGTTCCAAATTGAAGCCCTCCGTGGATGTGACTGTACCGTAAAGGGTGGAGAAGGTAACGGAGACGGCATTACGAAAGTAGTCCCAGACCCAGATCGATTGAATGTTTCGTCCAGGTTATCTCGTCCAGAAACGGCAACCCGTTTAAGACCTGAATGGAAGTCTCATCGAAGTGGATTCGAAGTCATCGCGCTGTGCTGGCGCATGGGGGTGTTAAAGAGGTCTGACCGCAGACCTCTTGTCCTCGTGGCAGCTTTACGCGATGCATTCATTGATTGCCGCTGGGGCACTGTTGTTAGTTTGGCTCTTGCAACTTCGACTGGGGGCGATCAAGCATCTCCGGTGTTCAGGTAGAGGATTTGATCTCGGATCTGCTCATTCAATGAATCCGTAAGCAGCATTTCTTGTTCTTATTCAGGCGCCTTCCGGTCCGTTGGGTGGTAGAGATCTCCTCTACGTCTGTCGTGCAGGCACTACATCTGGGATCTTCGGGATACTTATACCCAAGTTCGCGATCCTGGCAGGATTTGTGCGGCAACCAGCAAGGGAAAGTCGGCCTTCGCCTTTGTTATTTCCCGCACTCTTGCCCCGGCAGTCTGAACACTCAAGTCATGGCGAACTCGCCTAAAGGGATCCCGCTCGGTCGGTGACCGACCTCGGCCAGTAGCAACTAACCATTGTTGGCGTAGAGGTGCATCACTCCGGGTCTGTAAGCCGAGCCAGCTCCCTACCTCACCCGATGGTTTAGCTGAAAAAGTGGATTAGCCCTATCGTGAAAAGCTTCCGATTCCCTTTGTCAGCTTCCGTCCAGGTGAACCGTGCTCTCGATAGTGCCGATGATCTCGGCGGAGAAAGTGCCGCTACCGCGGCCGGTCTCTTGGGCTTGGATCTGGCCATCGAACGCGACCTGCAGCGCCGCCGGGTTGGGTGCCACCGTGATGGCGGGAATCTTGATGACGAGGTCGCCTCCCGGCGTGCTGATCGTAACATCTGGAACCGTGATGGTAAATGTCGGCACCGGCACACTCATCGTGCCAGAGATGGTGCCGGTGATCTGGTCCTCGCATTCGAGAGCAAAGTTTCCTTTCACCCCGCGACCTCCCCCCCGTCGCTTGAGTGGGCCGGCGGCCCGGCTCCAGCGATCTGCTCAAACAGGGCATCCGGAATCTGATCCTCCACGCTGAGAGCGGCCCTAAACACCTCGGGTAGCTGTGCTTGCAGTTCGTGAACTGCCTTAGAGAGGGTGTCGAGCGCGTCGGTAGCACCTTGGGCGTGGACCTCGACCTCAATGCTGCGCGTCAGCTGCATTCGCAGGATGACGACGGGCTCAGGAGCTTGGGAGGAGATCGACACGGCGGCTCACCTCACCGCGGCCAAGTGACCGGTCGCATACTTCGGATAGGTCAACTGGGTGCCGGCCCACTGGCTATACGGCGTGGAGTTCTTGCCGCCGGCCCCGGCCCACACGAAGTTGGCGGCGATGAGCAGCAACAGCGAATGCTGCAGTCGGAGCCACTCGTTTCGCACCAGTAATTCGCTGACGCATTCCAAGGCGAAGTCGGACTGCAGAGGCTGGCTTATGAAGTAGTAGTGAAGTCGCCACAGGTAGAGCATGTTGTTCCGTCCCGACTGGTCGACATGGATCTCGATGTCCCGGAAGTAGTCACCCGGACTTATCGAGACGCCGAAGGAGACCGATCCGCTGATGCCTTCCGCCTCAGCCCCGGCTTTGCCGCTCAGAGTGTAGGTGAGTCGGGTCTCCACGTAGTCGGGTGCGAGGGCGATACTCGGTGTCAGGAACGGTTGACTCACACCACCCGCCGGCGGGCTGGTCATGTCCTGTGCAAAGGCATGAAGGTGAAGCGCCAAAGGCGCTCCGAACGAGGAGACCGCCGGCGCGCGGTTGGCCATCTGCACGCGCAGGTGGAATGGCACCAAGGTGTAGGTCTGACCTGGCTCGTCGTTCAGCGGGCTGGTGCCCGGGTCGGCCAAAAGCAGCGGAGGACAGGTCATGACGATCGCACCGATCTGATCAGCGGCGTTGATCGGATCGGGCACCGTCGCAGCACGTGCAGCCAGTTGCGTTGACACGTAGTGAATTATGCCACGTTTGACTTTGTTGAGCAAGGGAAAATTATGCAGGAGGGAGGTCCGTTTCGACCCGGTCACGCAAGTTTGCGCCGTGCTCTCCACCGGCTAGAGGTAGCTCCGGCTCACGTGATAGCCGTACGCTCCTCGAAGATTGGTCACAGGACGGAGATCGCCTGTTGCAGCTTCACGATCGGCGTGTCGCGTTCGGACCGACGGCTTGGAGGCCGACCCTGGGTGTTGATCGAGAAACGCAGCACCTCGAAGGTTTTCGTCAGAACATTTGAGGGCTATCTTGGCGCGAAACACTGGGGCCTTTGGAGCTGTTGACTTTCTTTCGAGGGACTCGAGATATTTCCGATCATGACTTAAGATTGCTTCTGCTGGCTTACGTCCAATCCGCTTGTTCGTGTCTATTTCCCCTAGTTTTATCCACCAGAAGGTAAAACGGCTCACAAATAAATCGATTCCTCATTTTCACGGAACTTTTCAATTGCGACACTAGGGTGCGGCAACCTTGGGATTGTGCATAGCAGTGGAACTTTCGGTCTTGGGGCCTTATCGCGTCGAGTTGCCTACAAGATTAGGATTCAAAGGCTTAATGTCGAAAAATCGAATGAATTCGGATGTTCAAGCTTGCGGTAGCACCCCAAGCCCGTCGATAGCTTTTTTCACTAGGGAGGCGATCTTTTCCTCGACGGCTGGCGTCAGTTCTTGCAGCGCGAAAACGACTGGCCACATGTCCCCTTCGTCGATCATTGCCTTGTCGCTGAATCCGAGTGTTGCGTAGCGAGCTTTGAACTTCTCGGCAGGCTGGAAGTAGCAAACGACGTTGCCGTCTTTTTCATAGGCAGGCATTCCATACCACGTCCTTGGCGACAGGTCTGGAGCGCTCGTTTTCACGATGGCGTGCACGCGATCGGCTATCGAGCGGTCCGGCTCTGACATCTCCGCGATCTTGGCGAGCACGTCGGCTTCACTGGCCGCGGATTTAAGTTCGCGAGCCCGTTCTTTCATTGCAGCTCGTTCTTCCGCCGAAAATCCGGACGATTTTCCTCTGCCCGAATTTGAAGTTTTCC
>DAHVOF010000131.1 GCA_027318945.1 Actinomycetota bacterium
AGCGCTGTTTCGTGAGCGTCGAAAGCCCGCGACCTTCAGCCCCGAATATAAGAGCAACGGGTTGATCGAACAAAGATACGTCATAGATGCTCTGAGAAGCATCGCTATCAAGCCCTACGCACCACACACCCGCTTTCGATAGATCCTGCAAGGCCGCAGGTATGCCCGGCACTAATGCAAAACGCAAATGCTCGATTGCTCCCGCAGCCGCCTTTGTCGCCGCCGGAGTCATGTGAACCGAGCGATGCTCAGGCAACAATACGCCCGTGGCTCCGGCACACTCAGCGCTGCGCATAATGGCACCGAGATTGTATGGATCCGTCACGCCATCAAGAACTATGAGGAACGGCTTTGCGCCCTTATAAGGCTCTACAAGCTGGTCGAGGGCGACCTCGCCCAGTTTTTCGGCAAATGCAACGATACCTTGGGAGCTTTCTGATCGGGCCGCCCTATCGAGCTTGGCTTTTGCCACTGTCAAAACCGGAACTCTTGCTTTTAATGCCAGATCGATTATCTCCTCGACAATTCCGACTCTCTCGACAGAGTCAGAGATCCACACCTCCCTGGTCTTGCGCCGTCTGGCTTGCAGCAACTCCCTCACAGATTGGCGGCCCTCGATCTGATCCCCGCCAAGACTTCGATCTCGCGGGGGAAAGGCCCTCCGCTCGCTATCGACACCTGTCGCCTTGCTGCGTGAGCTAGAACTACCGATCCTTCTAACCCCGGCGCTTTTAGTCGAACTTTTACGCTCTTTTGCCACAACTAAACCCTTTTCCTTAGGACTGCCACAATAGAGCGGAAGCCAACGCTGCTATGCCGAGATTCTCTCCGAGTCCTCCGACTCCTTCTGCGCTCTTGGCTTTCACGCACACCGGCGCAGAAATCGAAAGCGACACAGATGAGGATATCTCCTTCAAAAATCCAGACAAGCGAGGTTTCTGAGCAATAACAGTGACGTCAGCGTTCACGATCTGCCAGCCGAGCTCGGCAACCATGTGAACGCAGCGTGAAAGCAGTATAAGGCTGTTTGCGCCTTCCAGTTCTGGGTTGTCGTCAGGAAAGTGATCGCCTATCCCACCCAATCCTGCTGCACCGAGGACGGCATCGGAAAGTGCATGGCACACGACGTCAGCGTCCGAGTGGCCCAACAGACCATAACCCGAAGAAACTTCGACACCGCCAAGGATCAAGGGCCTTCGAGGATCAGAGGATACCGGATGAATGTCGAAACCGCTGCCGATCCTAAGTTTGGGGAGACTAACTGATTGCATCTCTCTCTAACAGCTCCTTCGCTCGCTCGAGATCCGCAATAGTCGTGATCTTGAAGTTGTTCTGTTCCCCAGGGACCGCATCTACCGTTACTCCCAACTCTTCCACAAGTTGAGAATCATCCGTGGCTGTACCGTCACTCTGATAGGCAAGCTCCAACACGGATCTCCTGAACCCCTGTGGAGTCTGGACTCTATAGAGTCGTGATCGATCGAGCGTTGCAACTACCTCGTTGTGGATAATTTCTTTTACTGTATCGGCTATGCCGACCACCGGAATGACAGCCTCTGACCCTTCCTGCAATCGTGCGAGAATTCTCTTGTAAAGCGCCGCAGTGGCCAGTGGGCGCGCTGCGTCATGAATCAGGACGAATTCGATGTCTCTGGGAAGCATCAAAAGACCAGCCCGCACCGAATCAGACCGCGTGGCCCCGCCGTCAGTGACGGCGTCAGCCTCCAAGTCTCCAAAATCGATCCCGGGCACTTTCACGCACACTACGTATTGCACTGATTTTGCGGCAACTGCGAGCGATATATCGACCACCCGACGGCCACCGAAAGGCTCTAACTGTTTCAGTCCACCGTATCTGGCGCCTCTGCCTGCCGAAACAACAATTGCAGCGCTTTTAGTGCTCACGCAGACCCGCTCTCATATGGAGACTCTTTAACGATCCAAAGTAAGAACGAGCTCTCTTACAGAAGCGAACTCGCCTTTCGCCGACTAGGGCAGAGCCGCATCCAGCTTTGCCTCGGCCTCGTCCTCGCTGACGCCACACGCGAAAGTCAATTCAGAAATTAAAATCTGGCGAGCACGCGCCAACATTCGCTTCTCTCCAGCAGACAAACCTTTGTCCTTGTCACGAATGGACAAGTTCCGCACTACCTCCGCAACCTGGTATATGTCGCCGGACTTCAACTTCTCGACATGATTCTTGTAACGACGAGACCAGTTGGTCGGCATGCGGGCTTCCTTTTTCCGAAGAACTGCGAAGACCTCTTCCACTTCCTCGTCATTGATTACTTCCCGAAGACCAACTTCATCGGTATTGTCTGCAGGAACCATCAGGGTCAGGTCGCCATAAGCCAGTCTGAGAACAAGATATTCGCGCTTTTCGCCAAATGCCTCTTTGGTCTCCCGGCGTTCTATCACAGCCGCACCGTGATGAGGATAAACTACCTTGTCGCCAACTTCAAAAGCCATCTTTCTCCTGCCAAAGGGAAACGCCCCAACTAGCGTAAGGCCACACCTAAGCATTCACATCTACAAAGGTTATTCCAGCCTAGTTGAACAACATCGGACTCTAGACCTTCCAATTCAGTGACATCTGCCACTAGTTTGAATAGTCATGGATTCACGACAGCTACTGAAACAGACAACCTTGTTCAGCCTTCTCGACGAGGCCACCTTGAACGAAGTCCTCGACGAGCTCAGCGTCATCGAGATAAGGAGAGGCACCGACCTCTTTCTGGAAAACGATGCGGCCGACGCACTATATGTTGTTGTAGAAGGCAGAATCGCAATCATAAAGTCTTTTGTGGACCGCAAGGACTCTATGGTAGCCCTTATCGAGCCTGGGGATCTGTTCGGCGAAATGGGCCTGTTCGAAGATCAGCTGAGATCCGCTTCTTCAAGAGCGGTCGAAAACTCCACACTTATCGAGGTTCCGTATCCCCCGATAAGAAGGGCCCTAGAAGCCCGGCCCACCCTCCTTTGGAGCTTGATCTCACTCCTCGCCCAACGCTTGAGGTCGACCGACGAGGCCCTAGCAGACGCTATGTTCCTCGACGTAACCGGCAGGACGGCAAAAAGAATACTGGAAATAGCGGGAGACTCCGACGACTTCATAATCCCGCTAACTCAGGAAGAGCTGGCGGGAATGATTGGAGCCTCAAGGGAAAGGGTCAACAAGACACTAGCGACCTTTGTGAAATCCGGCTTTATCGAGATCAACGACAGGCATTACACAATCGTCCAACGACGCAAGCTTGAAGATATCTCCAGCTAAGCCTGATACCCCATGCTCCACCTTCCGGGTGATGGGGGGCCGCTAGCCGAGTTGGATAAATAGATCCTTGATAGCTTTCGCCCAATGTCCACCGACACCCGGCAATGCGGCAATGTCTGATTCAGCAGCCTCTACGATCGGGTAAAGAGATCCGAAGTGCGAAATGATGGTCTTCTTGGCACCGTCCGGCATGCGCGAGATCTTGCCCAAAATACGATATCCTCTGGGCTCCATCGCTGAGCCAAGCATGGCTTGAAGCGCTTCAGCTGTGCCATCACCATGGCGTCTAAGCGTGGAACTCGCGATGCTGAGTTCTTTCAACCCAAGCCCTACGGTTGAGGTGTCTAGAAGTTCGTCGGTCTCGAGAGACGCCAAGAAGCTTCGAATCTTGTCAAGGTCACTCACCTTGCAAGGACCCAAATAGTCCTCAATGACCTTGTTGTACTCTGACTCGACACCTAGGCAAAGCTCCTCAAGCTGAAGGGAGATCAGGCGACCTTGATCCCCGAGCTCGATCAAGTAGCCCTCTATCTCATCATCGATCCGCCTCACCATCTCTGATCGCTGGATCGCGATCACGACGTCTCTAAAGGTCACCTGGTTCCTAATTTCCAAAGAGTCCAAAACCCCCATGACGTGGCTGAGACGATCGCGATAGCGCTCGAGTGTTGCAAGACCCTGGTTGGCCCTTGAGAGCATTATGGGTATTGGTGCTATCACACTCTTGAACCCCTGCCGATAAACGGTTATAACCGAGAGTTCCTCAGAAACGGCGAATACCGAGACATCGACGCTTCGAGCAACCCTCTCCGCCGTACGGTGTCGCGTACCGGTTTCAGATGTCGGAACCATTGCATCCGGCACCAGGTGCACATTCGCCCTGGCAATGCGTGTACCGTCTCCGGAAAGAACTATGGCTCCGTCCATCTTCGCAAGCTCAAATAGCTTCTGCGGAGAAAACTCAGCGTCAACCAGGAATCCTCCCGAGCAAATCGAAAGTACATCGTGGCTATCGCCAAGCACCACAAGGGCTCCCATGCGTGCCTGCAGAACCCTATCCAATCCTTCCCGAAGAGCTGTCCCGGGAGAGACCTGTCGTAATGCCTCGATAAGGATCGGCGGTTTTGTCATGCCGACAGTCTACCCGACACCAAGTCACCTAAAAGTTAGCGATGTTTCTTGCAGGGCTTCTCTAACGTCTTTCACCTTGGATAGTGAGACCCCGGCCACGGCGCCCGAAAAGCTGGCACCCACTATGCACCTTGTAAATCCGAGCCGGCAAGACTCCGAAAGCCGCCGTCCAACGTTTGACGCTGATCGTATCTCTCCACCGAGACCAACCTCTCCGAGAAACAACAGTTTTGGATCTACGGGCCTATCGGAAAGCGCCGAAACGATAGCGACAACAACGGCAAGGTCTGCAGCCGGATCTGAAAGCCTTACTCCACCCGCCACAGACAGGAAGACATCTTTGTTTTGTAACTTTATGCCAGCTTTTCGTTCAAGAACGGCAAGGATTAGCAGCAACCTGTTCGCTTCAAAACCGGTGACCACTCTCCTTGCCTGTTCGGAGAAAGTCGGAACAACGAGCGCCTGAACCTCCGTTAGCAACACCCGCCTCCCGTCAAGCGCTGGGAAAACCGAGCTTCCTGCCTGCCCTGGCACGCGATCTAAAAGGTGAAAACCGGTAGCATTTGCAAGATCTGCCAGACCAGAGTTACCCATCTCAAACATTCCCAAATCGCCGACAGGCCCGAATCTGTGTTTGACAACTCGCAAGATTCTTGCTGACGCATCCCTGTCGCCTTCAAAGTATGCGACCGTGTCAACCAGGTGCTCCAAAACTCTCGGGCCAGCCAGACTGCCGTCCTTAGTCACGTGCCCGACAAATATCAGCGCCACGCCTTCCCTCTTGGCAATATCGCTCAACCTTGAAGCGCATTGCCTCACCTGATTGACACTTCCCGCCAAAGACACTACCGAGGCATCGGATACAGTTTGAATCGAATCGATCACGACCACCTTCGGTTTATAGGTGGTCAGTTGCTCCTCGATCTGGGCCAAATCATTTGCCACCAGAATCCCTATGGAACTCCCCTTGCCGCCGAGCCGGTAGATGCGATCTGCAAGCTGGGACTGCGACTCCTCGGCACTTACGTACAGAGATCGAAGATCACGCTTCGACGCGTTGATCAGAAACTGGGTTAGCAGCGTTGACTTCCCTACTCCCGGCTCGCCGCCGACAAGCGTCACTGATCCAGGCACTAACCCACCACCAAACGCCCTGTCCAATTCGCCCGATCCTGTGGGAATGGCATTCAGAGAATGATACCGCGCACCAAGTTCCGCCGAATCCACTACAGATATAGAATTAGCTGCATGACTTCGTCTACCGCTGGGAAGAGCGGCTGGGGCGCTTGGGTGGACTTCCTCTAGAGTGTTCCATTGACTGCATGAGCTGCACCTACCACTCCACTGGAGGTGCCGAGCGCCACAACCGCTGCACAGAAAATGTATTTTGATTGCCGTCATGGCAAACACCATAGAAAATGGATATGACAGCTTAAAGAATCGAGGGGGGCGTCTGCCCCCCTCGGATTCTCCTAATTCGTGAGCATCAAATCTGGTCCACCCCTGAACCGGACCCAGCCAATTCAACGGCAGGAGGAACAAACCCCTCTACAGATCTGAATACTATCTCGCCGTCCTGAGCGTCGACGATCACAGTCTCACCGACTCGGAACTCTTTCCAGAGAAGTCTCTCGGAGAGCTGATCTTCGACCATCCGCTGTATGGCACGCCTCAGGGGCCGAGCACCCAGCGTGGGGTCATAACCTTTTTCGGCCACAAGCTCCTTCGCGACTTGAGTCATCTCAAATCCAATCCCTAAAGACTCAAGATGCAGCTGGATCCTCTTGATCAACATGTCGACAATCTCAGTGACCTCAGCCTTGGAAAGCTCGTGGAAGACAATCACATCGTCGATGCGGTTGAGAAACTCAGGCTTGAAGTGCGCTTTGAGCGCCTCGTTCACCTTCAGCTTCATTCTCTCGTAGGTCACCGCCTCTGAAGTCTGGGCAAATCCGATGCTTGCTTTTCGCAGATCGGCCGATCCCAGGTTGGAGGTCATGATCAGGATGGTGTTCTTGAAATCAACCGTCCTGCCCTGCGAGTCCGTTAGCCTGCCATCCTCGAGTATCTGGAGTAGCGTATTGAACACGTCAGGGTGGGCTTTTTCAATCTCGTCAAAAAGGACAACCGAGAAGGGCTTGCGACGCACGGCCTCGGTTAGCTGACCACCCTCATCGTAGCCAACATATCCAGGGGGAGAACCGACTAGACGAGAAACGGTGTGCTTCTCCATATACTCGCTCATGTCCAGCTGGATCAGTGCCGACTCGTCACCGAACAGGAATTCCGCAAGCGTTTTAGCAAGTTCAGTCTTGCCGACCCCGGTTGGACCCAGGAAAATGAACGACCCGCTGGGCCGCTTCGGATCCTTCAGACCCGCTCTCGTGCGCCTAATGGCACGCGAAAGTGCGGAGATAGCCTCTTGCTGGCCGACAATCCTCTTGTGAAGCTCGTCCTCCATGCGAAGAAGCTTCGCAGTCTCCTCCTCCGTGAGCTTGTAAACCGGAATTCCGGTCCAATTGGCGAGAACTTCCGCGATCACGTCTTCATCGACGATATCGAACAGATCCCTACCCTCGCTTCTCCACACGCCTTCCAGCGAAGCCTTCTGATCCAGCTTCTCTTTCTCCCTAGCGGCAAGCCTTTTCGCCTCGTCGTAAGCCTGCTTCTCCAACGCGCTGTCCTTTTCGCGCCTAATTCGCGCGAGATCCTCATCGATCTGGCGCATCTCAGGCGGCATCGACATCCTTCGAATTCGAAGCCTTGCCCCCGCTTCGTCGATCAAGTCGATTGCCTTGTCAGGGAGGTACCTGTCGGCAATGTACCGATCGGCGAGATTGGCGGCCGCAACCAGAGCTTGGTCAGTAATCGTGACGCTATGATGGCTTTCGTATCTTTCTCTGAGACCCTTCAGAATATCGATTGTGTGAACAAGGGCTGGCTCCTCGACCTTTATCGGTTGGAACCGGCGCTCAAGAGCTGCATCTTTTTCGAGGTGCTTTCGGTACTCATCAATTGTCGTCGCACCGATAGTTTGAAGCTCGCCTCTGGCTAGCATCGGCTTAAGTATTGACGCCGCATCGATCGCGCCTTCCGCCGCGCCAGCTCCCACGAGCGTGTGCAGTTCGTCTATGAACAAAATTATGTCGCCGCGAGTGCGAATTTCCTTCAATACCTTCTTCAGGCGTTCTTCGAAATCCCCACGATAGCGGCTGCCCGCCACTAAAGCCCCAAGATCAAGCGTGTAAAGTTGCTTGCCCTTAAGAATGTCTGGAACATCATTTGCCACAATTCGCTGAGCAAGCCCTTCAACGATCGCAGTCTTTCCGACGCCAGGCTCACCGATTAGAACCGGGTTGTTCTTGGATCTCCTAGAAAGAACTTGCATTACGCGCTCGATCTCGCGATCACGACCAATGACAGGATCGAGCTTCTTTTCGCGAGCCATTGCCGTCAAATTACGGCCAAACTGATCCAGCACCGGAGACCCGCCTGGAGTCTCCGCTGCAGCAGCGGGACCGACTCCCGCACCTGCAGTCTCTTTACCTTGGTAGCCGGAGAGAAGCTGAATGACCTGCTGGCGTACGCGTGGAAGGTCAGCGCCGAGGCTCACAAGAACCTGTGCCGCCACGCCTTCGCCTTCTCTGACAAGTCCCAGAAGCATATGCTCAGTACCGATGTAGTTGTGGCCAAGCTGAAGAGCTTCCCGCAAAGAGAGCTCGAGAACCTTCTTCGCCCGAGGCGTGAACGGCGGAGATCCAGCCGTGGCACCGCCAGCTGGACCGATCGTCTCCTCCACTTTTTCGCGCACAGCTTCAAGAGTGATCCCAAACGACTCAAGGGCACGCGCTGCTACACCCTCTCCCTCGTGGATCAACCCAAGAAGGATGTGTTCAGTACCAATGAAATTGTGATTTAAGAGCCGAGCCTCTTCCTGTGCAAGGACCAAAACCCTTCTTGCTCTGTCTGTGAAGCGTTCGAACAAACTGTCCGCCTCCCTCTCAGGGCCGATTGGACTGTCTACAGTCTACCGCGACCGTGCTACTTCTGCGAAAGCGTTTCAACTCTTTCTTTCCTATACCCGTAGATAACAACGGAAGGCCCCAGATGCTTCCCCAAGATCGCAATTACGGTATACCTCACTTTTTTTCTAGAGCATTGTAAGTTTTTCTCCGATTCGGCCTATCTTCTTTAATAGTGCAGATTACCGACGCCCTAACAAAGCTGAACTTGGAGACGTATCTCCAGGATTTTGAGAAGCTTCTGCGAGAATCAGTCGCTGTTGACGACGATTTCCTTTCCGAGGTCTCCCGACATCTAATGGATGCGGGTGGCAAGCGTATTCGTCCGGTGCTCGCCATAACATCGGCCGCAGCGGGTGGTGCCGAAATCAACCGTAATGTGCTGCTGTCTGGAATTGCCGTGGAGCTAGTACACCTGGGATCCCTTTACCACGACGATGTCATGGACGACGCTTCAGACAGACGAAATGTGGAGAGCGTCAACTTCAGATGGGGAAATGTTATAGCGATTGTTGCAGGAGATTACCTGCTAGCCAAGGCGGCCGGAATCGCGGCGCGCCTCGGACAGGAGATAGCCGAGCTACTCTCTAACACGCTTGCCGAACTGTGTGCGGGACAGATTTTAGAGGCTCACTCGTCATTTTCTCCTACACGAACAGAAGATTCATACTTCAAAGCTATCTCTGGCAAGACTGCGTCATTGATGGCAACGGCGTGCCGCATTGGGGCCTTGGCCGCAAATCTTGATAGTAACTACATCGAGATAGTCACTGGCGTAGGCCGATCGCTGGGAATGGTCTTCCAGATCCGCGACGACATTCTCGATCTGGTTGCCACGGCCGACGTACTTGGAAAAGCGCCTGCGCAAGATTTGCTCGAAGGAATCTACACGCTGCCGGTAATCGAAGCCCTGAAAACCCCGTACAGAACTGAGCTTGAATCCCTTCTGACACGCAGCATGGACGAAGCCAGCGTAGATAGGGCTGTGAAGATCATTCTTTCCTCTGGCGGAATAGCCACAGCTTGGCGTAATGCACAGCATTATGCCAAGCTAAGCCGCGAGAGCGCCGCTCAGCTCGATTCTCCAATTGCAACAGAACTCGGCATGATGGCCCAGTTCCTGCTCGACAATACTTTCCAAGTCGTCCAGCCCTACCTTGAACCGCCAAAATAGGCCTTCGCAGGAGCCTAAAGTCTTTACGTCTCGCAATGAAAATCGAGGTCGGCCTAAACCATATCAACTTAGGTCAGCCTCACCCTGGATATGACCTCTCAACCACTAGCGTTCGATCCCTCTTCTGGCCAAGACCAGTCGATACTCTTCATGACCTCGGGCGTCCAACCAATTTCGAGTAGGTCCGGAAATCATGACAGGCCTTTCGCGAAGTTCATTGACGGTACGAGCACCGGTAAGCACCATGATGGTCTTAAGCGTCCAATGCACGTTCTCCAGCCAGCTATCGAGCCTCCGTTCAGGTTCCTCCTGGGTCGCGAGCCGCATGATCGATCCCGCGATCCCCACGGCCGTCGCCCCCATCGCCAAGGCTTTCGCAACATCATGGCCGTTTCTGATTCCGCCTGACGCCACGATCTCTGCCAAAGAACCCACCGAGTCACACACCTCGCCGAGACTTGAAGCCGTAGGTATTCCCCAAGTCTGCCAATCTCTTTCGATGTCCATGCCGCGACGCCAGGATTCTATTGCGATAAAACTCGTTCCGCCGGCCCCACCGATGTCGACGGCATGGACTCCGCACTCTACAAATCGAAGGGCGGCTGGCCCCGTCATCCCCTGACCGACCTCCTTAGCGATGGTTGGAACGTGAATCGAATTCGCGACCTGCTTGAGCCCGTCCAGCATTCCCCTAAAATGCCGGTCACCTTCCGCCATAAAAAGCTCCTGCGCAGTGTTCCAGTGGACCTGGAGCATATCCGCATCGATCAGATCCACCGCAGTCTGCGCGGCCTTAACGTCTGCGCCCATCCCAACGTTGGCGATGATCACCCCACTGGGATTCTTCTCTCGAACTATCGTATAGGTGTCGACGACGCTGGGATCCTTTAGGGCTGCCGTCTGGGAGCCCACCGCCATAGCAAGTCCGTGGCGTGCCGCAAATTCGGCCAGCAACCCGTTTATCCTGCGCGACTCGTCCGTTCCACCAGTCATCGCGTTCACCAGTACCGGCGAATTGATTTCGCAACCAAGAAGCTCCGTGGTCAGCGAGATCCCGTCGACATCGATCTCACTTGCGCTTTCAGGCAGCAGCGTGACGTCTTCAAATCCGCTTGCACCCTGGTCGGCCAAAGCATTGACAGCCGCGATGTGTTCATGTTTCCGGCGTTCACGATCAGACCGCTCACCCATCAACGACCCACCTTCCGGTCAAAACACTAGATTGCCTGCGGGATAATCTGTCGGCACACCTATTTAGCTGGACAGAGCCCCCGTTTCTCGTGTGTTCTGGATGGAGCGCCGCACCTCATTCAACAATACCATCGCCTTGGTGACGTCCCTATTAGTGCGCCCCCAAATGTGAGACCGTGGCGCACACTCATCGACAGCAATTTACTAAGATCGCAGGCCAGCAATCGTTCGCAAGATCAGCCAGAAAGGTATTTTTAGCCTTGCTACACTGCGGCCTCTTAAGCAGCTTGGCGCGACCCGCTGATCCCCATGCGTCATGCGAAGCTGGGCTCACCTCAGTGGAAAGAAAACGTCCCAGCGCACGAATCATAAGAGGGATCAGCGGGCCATGTCCGAAACCATTCACATTGCGCTAGCGGCGATTTCCTGGACACACGGAGAGTCTCCCAACATTTAGGCGGGGCTCGACATGGAGGTTAGCGCGATTTGAAACGCTGCTCGAGTTCTGAAATGTCCGGCAACCCTACGAAATTCAGAAACTCCGAAAACGGAACCATTCTATCCAGAGCCTTTATCGGAGTTTTGTGTTCACGAAGCGACTTAAGTTCTTCTCGAATTGCCATTGTTGCCGCCAGCAAAGCCCCGACCGGAAAGATCACAATGCGAAAGCCCAAACTCTTGATCTGATCGTATTCAAGCGGAGGAGTTTTGCCTCCCTCGGCCCAGTTATACAGAAGCGGAACATCTGGAAATGTCTCGGCGACTCTTTCGATCTCCTTTACTCCTTCAGGAGCTTCGATGAACAACGCGTCTGCACCGGCATCTCGATACGCTTTAGCTCGATCTATTGCCGAGTCCAAACCCTCGACTGCCCGAGCATCCGTGCGAGCGATAATGACAAAATCAGACGATTTTCTTGCAGCCACGGCGGCCTCGATCTTGCCTACCATGTCGGACCTTGGAATCACCTCTTTCCCCGCCATGTGTCCGCATTTCTTTGGAGCGACCTGATCCTCGATATGTATGCCCGCCACGCCCGCTAACTCGTACTGCTGAATCGTCCTGATCACAGAAATTGGATTTCCGTAGCCTGTATCTGCATCGGCAATAACTGGCAACGGAGTAACCGCCTGAGCAATCTGACGGGCATGCTCCACCATCTCCGTCATCGTCAGCAATCCGACGTCCGGCCTGCCGAGCACCGACGCAGCCGCGCCGAAGCCAGTCATGTAAACGCACTCGAACCCCGCCTCCTCGATAAGGCGTGCACTCAACCCGTCAAATGCCCCTGGAGCCAATAAGGGTTCGCTCCCTGAGATCAACTCGCGCAGCCGAGTTCCTGGATTGGAGGCAGGACTGATCAACTTACCCATTGACACTCCTCCACCCAAACGCGAATTTGCAAAATCTTCCTTTGAGTTTCATGGATCTGGACTCTCCCTAAGCCATAATTAGCAAATCATGTGTTTCGATATGAAGCTTCTCGCAAGAGAGCCCAGCCAGACTTTCTTCCTAAGGCTGGCCTAGCTGCCCACTACCGCCAGGCCAGCCTTGGCGCACTCCATATCCTGGGTATAGTGCCCGCCGGAACAGCCTATCCCGCCAACCATCTTCCCTTCGACCATGATCGGGTATCCACCGCCAAAGACCACTAGACGTGGAGTATGTACTATGCCAGTGTTCAGGGGAGGATCATTCTTTATGAAATCAAACCATGCATCGGTTGACATGCCAAAACTTACCGCAGTGTACGCCTTGTTTTGTGCAATCTCAACACTTAGCAGTGCGGCCCCATCCATCCTCCGAAAGGCTTTGAGCACGCCCGATTCATCCACCACAGCAATAACCATGGGCACGCCTATTTCGGCTGCTTTGCTGGTTGCGGCTTCGATGATCTCAGTTGCCAATTCGGCGGTGATGCTCATCTTATCGTACGTCATTGCCAAAGAGTCTCCCCCTTCCTCCGGTGCGCCTCAAACAGGCGCAAAAACGCAAAACAATGGTATCGCGTAAGAAAATCATTGGACAACAATTTCACGTTGTGGTGTTACGCAATTTCGTAAAGCGATGCGTCAGTCAAGCCAGGCAGGATGACCCAGAAACTGATCGGCTGCGATCAGCGATCCTGCTCCGGCCGCATCGTAGGAAACGCGACAACTTCCCTGATCTGGGACTGATCCGTCAGCAGCATGACAAGCCTGTCAATTCCTATTCCAAGTCCGCCGGTCGCGGGAAGGCCGTACTCCAAAGCTCGAAGGTAGTCTTCGTCCATCCCCATAGCTTCGTCGTCTCCCGCCTTGCCCTGAGCGACCTGGTACTGAAATCGCTTCCTCTGCTCGGCGGGATCCGTCAGCTCCGAAAATGCATTGGCCAACTCTCTGCCGGCGGCGATCACTTCAAACCGCTCCACCATCCCGGGTTTGGATCGATGGTCCCGAGAGAGCGGTGATACCTCGAGTGGATAGTCACACACAAACACCGGATCCCAGATCGTGTGCTCGGCCAGCTTCTCGTAAATCTCTAGCAACACCTTTCCGGGGCCCCAAGACGGAGAAAGCGGGATCTCATGATCACGCGCTATTTCTTCTAATTCCGCAAGCCCCATCGAAAGTCGAACCTCTTTGCCAACCTGTTCAGAGACTATGTCCTCCATGGACAGCCGTTTCCATGGGGGAGTCAGGTCTAGCACTTTGCCTTGGTAGGGGATTACCTTTGATCCGCAAACAAGCTGGGCCAGATGAGAGATCATCTCCTCCGTGAGCGCCATCATGTCGTAATAGTCTGAGTAGGCCTCATAAAGCTCGAGCATCGTAAACTCAGGATTATGCCTGGGAGATATACC
>DAHVOF010000207.1 GCA_027318945.1 Actinomycetota bacterium
ACCAAACATCATTCCTTGGTCGCCTGCGCCTTGCAAATCCAGCTCATTTGAACCATCCAAACCATTCCTGATCTCGTACGCCTGGGATACTCCAGAGGAGATATCCGGAGACTGCTCATCGATGGAGACAATGACGCCACACGTGTTGCCGTCAAATCCGTATGACTCGCGATCATATCCAATCTCACAGATGGTCTTGCGCACCAACCGAGGTATGTCCACATACGAGGTCGTAGAGATCTCGCCCGCCACAACGACTAGGCCCGTCGTCAGCAGCGTCTCGCAAGCAACCCTTCCATGAGGATCCTGCGCCAAGATAGCGTCAAGCACCGCATCAGATATTTGGTCGGCCATCTTGTCTGGATGACCCTCAGTCACCGATTCTGAGGTAAACGAATATCTCACCGCTAGATCCCTTCTAAATTGCAGATTAAGCCTACTCCTGCCATGCGCCTGTATTCTTGGCATATTCTGCCACGTACCGCAATACTTTTTCAGCGATATCCCTCTTGTCCGAATGCCCCAATGCAACTTCTGATTCACCGTAGAAGAGAGTCACCCTGTTTGTGTCCACTGCAAACCCAGCGTCCTCCTCAAGAACATTGTTCGCAACGATAAAATCTGCATTTTTGTCCTTTAGCTTACGGCGGGCTTCAATTTCCAGATCTCCAGTCTCCGCGGCAAACCCGACCAACACCTGCCCAGGCCGCTTGGTTGCACCGAGGTGAGCAAGGATGTCAGGGGTAGGTTCAAGCCTGATTTCCGGGGCACCGTGCCTCTTCTTTATTTTCACCGGACTTACGTTCGCTGATCGAAAATCTGCAACCGCCGCGGCCATAACCACAAGATCGCAGCTCACTGCCAGATTGGAGACCACGTCAAACATTTCTTGGGCTGATTCAACTGGGACGACATTAATTCCGGCGCTATCGAAAACAGGAACAGTGGAAATCAAGTTGACGCGTGCGCCCAATTCAGCGGCCGCCCTGGCGAAGGCTATCCCTTGCTTCCCCGACGATCTGTTCCCAATATAACGGACCGGGTCGATTGGCTCACGGGTTCCGCCCGCGGTCACAAGCACGCTTTTGTTGGCAAGCAAATTCTTCGTGCTGACTTCAAAAAGCGTTTCCACGACTTGTACAATCACATCGGTTTCGGCAAGTCGGCCGACGCCGATATCACCCCCCGCCAGACGCCCGGCTTCGGGTTCGATCACCACGACACCCCTCCTGCGTAGCGTAGCTACGTTTTCGACCACGCTCGGATGCTGCCACATTTCCGTATGCATGGCCGCCACAACCACCACGGGCGCCTTGCTAGCAAGCAAAGTTGTCGTCAAAAGATCGTCAGCGATTCCGGCAGCATATCTTGCAATGAGATCTGCCGTAGCCGGCGCCAATACAATTGCGTCAGCAAGCTGCCCCAACCTAGTGTGGGGAATCGGGTCGCTCCCATCCCATAATGAGATGCGCGCAGGTTCCGACCCGAGCGCGGAGAACGTCGTTCTTCCCACGAACCTCAAAGATGCACGCGTCAACACCGGAGAGACAAATGCACCCGCATCTACCATTCTCCGCATCAGCTCGACAACTTTGTAGGCGGCTATGCCGCCACCCCCTCCGAGTACAATCCTTTTCCCGACCAAGGGAGACGACTTCGACATTGACTAAAGCCTAGGCCTACCGGCGTTCGCAGGCCGCAATCGATAATTACGCTGGCAAAAAACATCCGGTGGCGCCAAAATTATCTACTCGTCCGCTTCGACCTCAAGATCATCTCGAGTCTCCAAAAACTCCTGTGCTAATTCGACTTCCTGCTCCTGGTCAGTGGGCTTAGGCTCGGTACGGGAATAAGTGATCTTGCCAGCAGCGATCTCCTCGAACGCTACGGTTAGCGACTTCTTGCTAATCGAATCAACTTGGGGAGGAACTATCGAACCGATCCCATCCCCAAGCCTTGAGAAGTAGGCGTTGATCTGCCGAGCTCGCCTAGCGGAGATAGTCACCAACGTGAACTTAGAGTCCACTGCTTCTAAAAGATCTTCTATGGGGGGCTTCATCATTGAGAGGTCTGACTCTTCAGCCACAAATGCTCCTGGTCTGGAAATGAATAGCGGTTTTATACCGACCGCAAAGAACTGATTATAGATGATATCTCTGAAACTGCCCTGTCCAGGTCGTCGTTCAAGACAACATAGTCCGCAAACCTCAACGCTTCTGCAATCTCATTCTCCCCAACGGTCACTCGCCTATCGATGCTTGAAGCATCGTCCCCTCGGGAAATCATTCGTTGACGCTGCTCTCCGGATGAAGGAGCTACCAGCAAGATAATCTTTGCGTTCGAATCTCTTTCGCGAACTTTTTTTGCACCCTGGATATCAATCTCAAGCAACAAATCAGTGACATCTGAGGGATCAGGCATGGGAGTTCCATATAAATTGCCGAGAAATTCTGCCCATTCAAAAAACTTGCCCTCGGCAATAGCGTTTTCGAACTGCTCCCTACTCACAAAATAATAAGAGTCGCCCGGCTCCCCACGACGACGAGGTCGCGTTGTCCACGAGCGACTCAAATTCAGGTTTTTAACTTCGGTTACCAACCGAGTGGCAACGGTACCTTTCCCGACACCGCCCGGACCGCAAATTACGACTATCAGGAGCGAGAAGTCTCCTCTATGAGGCGAGCTCTCTGAT
>DAHVOF010000222.1 GCA_027318945.1 Actinomycetota bacterium
TGCATAATTCCGCCACCATCAACCTCAATACGGTTGAGGCCGGACGTAAGGCTGGTGTAAGGCGCTTTTTCTATTCCTCTTCGGCTTGCATTTATCCAGAATACAACCAGAACGATCCCGAACATCCGGTTTGCTCAGAGGAGTCGGCGTATCCTGCGGCTCCAGACAGCGAATACGGATGGGAAAAGCTGTTCAGCGAGCGTTTGTACTTTGCCTATGCTAGAAATTACGGCATGGAAGTGCATGTTGCGCGATACCACAATATTTTCGGACCTGAAGGGGCCTGGCAAGGTGGACGCGAGAAAGCTCCTGCGGCGATTTGCCGCAAGGTGGCGGAGGCCCCGGATGGAGGTCAGATTGAAATTTGGGGAGACGGACTGCAGACGCGTTCATTTCTGTATGTGGATGAGTGCGTTGAGGGAACACGTCGGCTAATGGAATCCAACTTTTCGGGTCCAGTCAACATAGGATCGGACGAGATGGTGACGATCAACCAGCTTGGAGAAATGGCAATGAAGATTGCGGGGAAGAACCTGAGCATTCGCCATATTTCCGGGCCGCTGGGAGTACGCGGCCGTAACTCCGACAATCGTATGATTCAGAGGGCGCTAGGGTGGGCGCCGTCTCAGCCACTGGAAGATGGTCTTCGCAAGACCTACGAGTGGATTGTAGCGCAGGTGAAGACCCAGGAAGCACTCGGGGTGGCCTCCCGCTAATGCGGCAGCGATGCCCGGGAGGTTTAAGGTGGGCGCAAATCGAATTGTAAGTTTCGTGCAATCTCCTCTGATTGAGAAGATCAACCGTGTGCATAGTTTTCTGGTGCGGTTGAAGACGGCAATTTATTATCGGCGCATCTTTGCAGCGGTCGGACGGCACTCCCTGATTTACAAGCCCCTGCTTTTGTCCGGCACACAGTATGTGAAAATTGGAGCGGGCACCATCATTCGTCCGGGGGCCAGGATTGAGGCGATAGCTATTGACCCGGCAAGGCCGCCAAGGATTGAAATTGGGAACAATGTGAATATCGAGCAGAATGTGCATTTGATCTGTTCCTCAATGCTTGTCATCGGCAACGACGTAAGCATTGCGCCGAATTGCGGGATTCTTGACACGAGCCATCCGTATGACGCTGGAGGCTCTCCAGGAAAGATCGGAGATCGTGTGAATACGTTGCCAACGCCCGTTGAGATTGGAGACAACACCTTGATAGGATTGGGAGCTGTGATTCTTCCCGGGGTACGCGTAGGGCCGCACTGCGTGATCGGAGCGAACAGCACCGTCGTGTATGACATTCCCGGGCATTCCATTGCTGTAGGTAGCCCCGCCAAGGTTGTCAAACGCTACGACTTTCAGCGGCAGCGTTGGGTTGCTGTCGCAGGCTCATAGAACATTTGTTCCATTGATGGATTGTGCCTTGCTGCGGAGCCGTGCATATGCTAGAAGCGGGCTAGGTTTTAGGCAACCATCGATCACGCGCCTACCCGAATAGGCGGAAATTCGAACTCGGTTCGATTCAAGCGTGCGACATCTTACCAATCGACGACAACATTGCTTTCGGGCAAGGAGGAAGGGAATGAAGACTTCTCTGGGCGGCGCCATACGAGCTAGTGCGCGAAAGTATGCAAGGTTCATTCGACGACCGATGCGATTTCCAACCTACAACGAGACCATCAGAAATACAGTTGAGACGATCCCGGACGACGTGCGCTACTCTTCACTCGCGTTGGCGATCGAGCGTCTGAAGATAGAAAACATAGATGGCGCTTTCGCGGAGCTTGGGGTCTTTCAGGGCTATACTAGTAGGTTCATACACCAGCAGGCTCCTGAGCGCCGTTTGTACTTATTTGACACCTTTGAAGGCTTTCCGCCGGAGATGATCAAATCTGGCGAAGACAAGCGCTTTCGGAACACCTCCCAGGAGGCGGTTGCACGATTTATCGGAAACTTGGACAATGTTATCTTTCGTCCCGGCGTCTTCCCGCAAACAGCGGCTCGAATGGAAGATGAAAGATTTGCTCTCGTGATGCTAGATTGCGATATCTATCAAACTGCCGCCGAGGGCCTGCGGTTTTTTTATCCGCGCCTAGCCCCGGGCGGCTACTTTTTCCTACACGACTTTAACTCCCCCGAATCGGATCATGCAATTGCACAGGCTGTCGCGGCGTTTCTTGAAGATAAACCCGAAGAGCCTATAGAAATTCCGGACGAGTGGGGCTCCGCAGTCTTTCGCAAACAGCGAAGAAGCGGTTAAATCTCCATTCTGCGGCTGAACCGTTCATTTCCCCCTAACCCCCTGCGCTTAGAGCGTCTTGTTGAGCAGGAGGCACCCGCCCTAGACGTGAAAGCGCTAGGAGAGACGAGCACGGATTGATGCTGTGTGCAGAGGCGGAGACAGTTTTGGAGCCGTTGAAGGTCGAAACGCCAGCAGGATCCATCGAGGCCCACTCGGCAGCGGTCGTGCGTCCAGCATCCCATCCAAAGCGCTCCGAACCGCCTCATCCCAGCGCGTCTGGGTCCGCCCTTCATCGATCTGAACCACCGGTCCCAATGACGGCTCCCTCCCACTCCCTTTGCCCACTTTCACCTCGGCCGTTGGTTCCGTATTCCTCGCCTCGGAGGCCACCTTCCCAGGTTTGCACCAATCTGCCGACCTTACGCTCCACTCAAATTGTGCGAAGCCTTGGGTGCGGTATCGCCAAGAACTCCGCCCTAACCATTTCGACCAGGGGGTAAAGCCAAACACATCCAGCGCCTCGCGAGCCGTCTGGAGGACTTCGGTCTCGGAGCCCAATCTCTTCCCGAAGCCGCCTAAGATGCCACCAGTTTCTTTCTGGCGGCGCTTCCTGCAGAGGCCTGATCGCAAATGAATACGCTGACGGGGCGACAGCTCTGCGCGCTATTTGCACCGGGCCGACGGGAGAGCGAGGCTTAACTACTGGATAACGCACTTATGTTGCGAAGTTTTTATATGTCCTAGCCAAGTTAGCAACGCGAAGGTGAGCAAAGAGGCACCCGCCAGATACGCCAATGACGGGTGAATGTGCGACCGGAGACATAAAAACAGTAAAAGAGGTAAAAAGCAGAAGAAGGGTCTAAGGATGGCTTCGGTGATAAAGGCTGGTGCTTTGACAGGAACCTCTTTAACCGCCGCCCGCATGGTGTAAAAAACGGCGCATGCCAGGCCGAAAATCGCCCCGACCATGGTTCCCCACGCGACGCCGACGGGCCCCAGAATACTCGCGCCCAGAATACTGAAGGAGACGTTGGTGACTCCTTCGGCGACGGCGCCGACGATGCCGTATTTTTGTAGCCCGGTGGCGACCAGCGCTATGGAGTAGCTGCTGACGGTCAGGCGGATGGCCTGTGCCCAAAGGAGAATTCTTAGGATGGGCATAGCTTGCGACGCATAGGCTGGCCCGACCCAGAGAGACAGCAAGGCGTGTCCAAAGAGAGTCATCCCCACCACAATGAAAAGCGCAATGTAGCTTCCGAGTCGCGCGCTCGAGAGGACAAGGTTCCGGATACGGCCCATTTCTCCGTGCGCCTGGAGCACTGCGATGGGGGCCATGAGGGCCGTATAGACGGCGCCGCTCAACCCGGTGACGAATCCAATCACTGTGACGGCGATGCCATAGTAGCCGGCTGCGGAGAAAGCGAAGTGGCCGACGATAGTGATGTCGAGGCCGCCCACTAACAGCATGGAAAAATTAAACGCCGTGAGTCCGGCGCAGTAATGAAGGAGCTCAGTGAACATAGCGCGCGTCAGGTTCCGCGCGGAAACGCGCATAGCGGGAAGAAGGCGCAATGCCATGAAAGCTTGCCAAAGGCCGCCGATCACGTTGAATCCGCCGACGCAGACGGCCAGCCACACTAGCGATTTAGTGAAGTGAACGGCTAGCAGCACAGCCGCTGCGCCCAGAAGTCGGGTGCTTCCACTGGCGAGCGCTGGGAGCTCATTGCGGAGGAGCCCAACCAGAGTGCCGGTGAAGGTCGAAAGAAAAAGGTTGACTGCTGCAGCGGCTGAGAGAACAAGGGCTCCCCAGCGCAGCTCGCCTAGGAGGTCAACAGGCGCCTTGTGGAAGATGTGCTGGACCTGCCAGACAACGACCCCGGCGCCTGAAAAGGCGATGACGGCGGCTATGAGCATCATATAGAAGGCAGCGCTCACCACCTGGCTGAGGTAATCGTGATCACGTCGTTCGACGGCCTGAGCAACATAGCGGGCCACGGCCGTTTGAATGCCAAAGTCGAAAACATTGGAGTAAGCCGCGATCTGAAGCATTAGGATCCATGCTGAGTACCTGTCTTGGGACAGCGCG
>DAHVOF010000227.1 GCA_027318945.1 Actinomycetota bacterium
CTGTCTATCCTTTGCCCTAGAACCCACTACCAGACATAGCAGAGGACTTCGCCGCCGACCCTGTTGCGGCGCGCCTCCGAATCTGTCATCAAACCTTTGGAAGTGGACAGCACGGCCACTCCCAACCCCCCGAGCACGCGAGGGATCGAATCGGCCTGCGAGTACACCCTTAGGCCAGGCTTGGAGACACGCTGAATGCCTGAAATAGTTCGCGATCGGTCGCTCGAGTACTTCATCTCAATCTGAAGCACTTTGCCCGGCTTGCCAGGCATATCCAACATCTTGTATCCCGATATGAAGCCCTCGCGTGCAAGTACTGCAGCTAGAGCCTCCCTAAGCTTAGAGCCGGGCATCCGAATGGTATCGTGCATGGCCACGTTACCGTTACGGATGCGGGTCAGCATGTCAGCTAAAGGATCAGTCATTGTCATGCTTATACCCTCCTTCTACCAGCTCGACTTGGTAACGCCGGGAATCTCACCATGGTGTACCATTTCTCTTAGACATATCCTGCAAAGGCCAAATTTGCGGAACACCGAGTGGGGACGACCGCAACGCCTACATCTGGTGTAGGCACGCACCTTGAACTTCGGCTTCGCCTGCTGTTTCTGAATCAATGCCTTCTTGGCCATTATGCTCCCGCTACCCTTCCCTCTTGAATGGGAAATTGAATGCGCTCAGGAGAGCCCGGCCCGCTTCGTCCGTCTCTGCTGAGGTAACGATTGTTATGTCCATTCCCCGAACCGCGTCCACCTTGTCGTAATCGATCTCAGCAAAGATCAGCTGCTCGGTAACTCCAAAGGTGTAGTTTCCTTTTCCATCGAAAGACTTCGGATTCAACCCCCGGAAGTCCCTTATCCTGGGAATGGAGATGCTCACTAGGCGGTCGAAGAACTCCCACATTCGATCACCGCGAAGGGTGACCTTTACCCCAATTGCATTTCCCGCGCGCAGCTTGAAGCCGGCGACGGATTTGCGCGCCCGTGTCACGACCGGCTTCTGGCCGGTTACTATTTCGAGATCCCTTACCGCTCCTTCGAGCTGCGAAGCTTGCTGCAGGGCACGTCCTACCCCTACGTTCAGCACGATCTTCTCCATCCTCGGGACCTGCATTATGTTCGAAAAACCCAAGCTTTCCTTGAGCTTCGGACGGATCTCCTCATCGTATTTCGCTTTCAGACGAGGTCTCTCAATGGTCTGCTGCGCCACTACAGATCACCTCCGCACTTCCGGCAAACCCGATTCTTGGCACCCGACTCCTCGACCTTGTATGCAACTCGCGTAACACCGCACTTCGAGCACACGACTGCGACATTGGACGCTTGAATCGGCATGAGCTTGTCGAGGATCCCACCGGTCTGCATAGCCTTCGTCGGACGCTGGTGCTTGCGCACTGAGTTCACACCCTCAACTATGACTTTGTCCTCCTTTGGAAGGACGGTTATAACCTCGCCAACCTTGCCGACATCCTTTCCAGAAAGGACCCGGACTTTGTCACCCTTGCGTAAACGCATCTAGATCACCTCCGGTGCAAGCGAAATGATCCTCATGAACTGCTTGTCCCGAAGCTCGCGTCCCACGGGCCCGAAAATACGTGTCCCCCTTGGCTGCTTCTGATCATTGATGAGCACAGCAGCATTTTCATCAAAACGGATGTATGACCCGTCGCCCCTTCTGCGCTCCTTCGTGGTACGCACAACCACGCACTTTACGACATCACCCTTCTTGACTGCCGCACCGGGTATGGCATCCTTGACGGTTCCGACAATAATGTCCCCGATCGAGGCATAACGCCTCCTCGAGCCCCCGAGAACCTTGATGCAAAGGACTTCACGCGCGCCGGAGTTGTCGGCGACTTTCAGCCTCGTCTCTTGCTGGATCACTTTGCACGCTCCAGGACTTCGACAAGCCTCCAGCGCTTTAGCTTTGAAAGAGGCCGCGTCTCCGCAACACGCACGCTATCGCCTATGCCTGCATCATTGTTTGCATCATGCACGTACAGCTTCTTGGTGCGCTGAACCGTCTTCTTGTAGCGAGGATGACGAACTCGCTCAGTAACGGCAACCACCAGGGTCTTATCCATGGAAGAAGACACGACCATACCTTCGCGAAACTTCCGGCGATTCTGCCGGGCCTCGGTCTCTTGCTTTGCGCTCTCTGATTCGCTCATCAACCCTCACCACCAGCCGGCATCTCAAGCTCCTTCTCCCTCAAAAGAGTCAGAATCCGTGCAATTTCACGCTTCAACGTTCGTATCCTCGCCACATTCGAAAGCTGCGCAGCAGCCACCTGAAAGCGAAGGTTGAAAAGCTCAGACCTCGCCTCCGCGAGCTTGTTGCGCAACTCGTCTTGGTCTATGCCCCTTAACTCAGCAGTCCTAGCCATCACTTCTCGCCTCCGGCTACGCTCGCGTACTCTTTGACAATGAAACGCGCCTTGATCGGCAGCTTTTGAATTGCCCTCTCCATTGCGGCTCTTGCTAGCTCCTCCGGAACGCCGTCAAGCTCAAAGAGAATACGCCCTGGCTTCACCACCGCAACCCAATACTCCGGATTGCCCTTGCCCGAACCCATTCTCGTCTCCGCCGGCTTCTGCGTCACGGGCTTGTCCGGAAACACTCGAATCCAGACCTTTCCGCCTCTTCGGACATGACGCGTCATCGCAATACGAGCTGCCTCGATTTGGCGAGCGGTAAGCCAGCACGCCTCGAGAGCTTGAATACCATAGCTACCGAAGTTGAGCTCCGTCCCGCCCTTCGAGAGGCCCGTCCTCCTGCCGCGTTGGACCTTGCGGTGCTTGACCTTCCTAGGCATCAGCATCTTTAGTCAACCTCCCGCTTGAAGTGAGGAGTCTCATGGTGACCATCGCGAGTGCGACGCTCTATGTCCTCCTCCTCTGCAAGCAACTCTTCCAATTCGTCGTTCACGGAGTTGGTGCTCTCCACTGGCGTCCCATCCACTTCAGGCACCTTTGCGACAGCTTCAGGCGCGAGGACCTCCGCGACTTCATTTGTGGCCGCTACGGACGACCCGGGAGCACCCTGCTCGGGACGCCTGCGCCCGCCTCCAGCGCTAATCACGCGCCGGGGTCTAGTCGTAGCGTCCGCGACTGGAATCTCTTTCGCCGTCGTTTCGTTGGCTGAGACCTTGTAAGGCAAGATGTCGCCCTTGTAAATCCATACCTTCACGCCAATGCGGCCGAAAGTGGTGCGAGCCTCCCTGAATCCGTAGTCGATGTCAGCTCGGAGCGTGTGCAGCGGCACCCGCCCTTCCCGATAGTGCTCCTTGCGGGACATTTCAGCCCCACCCAATCGACCCGAACACTGGACCTTGACTCCCTGGCCACCTGCCTTCTCGACCGACTGAATCGCCCTCTTCATCGCCCGGCGAAAGCTCACGCGCCGCGAAAGCTGATCGGCGATACCCTGTGCAACAAGCGCGGCGTCAAGTTCGGGCTGCTTGATCTCCTGAATATTCAACTGCACCTTGGCATTGCCAGTGATCTCTACCAACTTTGCCCTCAAGCGCTCGGCCTCGGCACCTTTCCGGCCGATTACGATCCCTGGGCGCGCAGTATGTATGTCCACCTTCAACCTGTCGCGCGTTCTCTCGACCTCGATTCGGGACACAGCGGCCGACTCAAGCTCTCGAGAAAGAAAGCTCCTGATCTTCCAGTCCTGAACCACCGAATCCTGATAGGTGCGGTCATCAAACCAGCGCGACTTCCAATCAGTGGTCACACCAAGACGGAATCCATAGGGATTTACCTTCTGACCCATCTCTACTTCCCCTCTTCCTCGGACTCGGTCGATCCGCCGGATACAGCCTCGTCAGTGACCCCGGAGGCTTCTTCCTTCACGCCAGCCTCCTCATCCACGACCTCAACTGCGTCTTCCTCGGCGACGGCCGCCTCAGTCTCCGGAACCTCGGTCTCCTCAACCTCGATTATCGGCTCCGGACTAGCCGAAACCATGTCCGCCACATCAACTGAGGCCTCTTCGGCAACCTTCTTGGCGGCAGCAGACCCACGCGTCCTAGCAACCCTGCGTGCTCGCCGGTTGGCCTCCTCCGCGTCCCTCTTCGAACGGACTACCTTCAGCTGGTCTTCATCCATCCTCGCGACTATCACAGTCACGTGCGAAGTCCTCTTCCGCAGAGCTCCGGCGCGCCCCCGTGCACGTGCCCGGAAACGCTTCATTGTCGGACCCTCGTCGGCGTAACACGAAGCCACATATAGCTCGTCGGCAGAGATATGGTCATTATTCACTGCGTTCGCAATCGCAGAATCCAAGAGCTTGGAAATTACTCCTGCAACATCGCGTTCAAGTCCTGCGAGGATTTCCTTCGCAGTCTTGATGTCGCGGCCCCTAATCAGATCCAAAACCTCACGAAACTTGTACGCAGAAGCTCGATAGGAGCTGAGGACTGCCCTTGTCCCGGGTTTTTCATTAGTCTTAACAGCAGTCACTATCGCCTCCCTGCCCTCTCCTGACCGGCGTGGTACCGGAAAGTGCGTGTCGGCGCAAACTCGCCTAGCTTGTGGCCCACCATCGACTCTGTGACGTAGACCGGCACATGCTTGCGCCCGTCATGCACCGCAAGAGTGTGCCCCACCATGTCCGGTATGATTGTGGAGCGCCTTGACCAGGTCTTGATGACCTTCTTCTCGTTAGCGGCATTCATCGAGTCAACCTTCTTCAGAAGGTGATCGTCCACAAACGGGCCTTTCTTCAAACTACGAGGCATGGCAGCTACTTCCTATCGCCTGGCACCGCGACCACGGCGCCTTCTAATGATCAACTTGTCCGACTCCTTTACAAGAGCCCTTGTTCGACCTTCTGGCTGGCCCCACGGAGATACCGGGTGGCGGCCACCGGACGTCTTGCCCTCTCCACCACCTAGTGGGTGATCCACTGGGTTCATCGCGACACCACGGGTCTGGGGACGTACGCCCTTCCACCGGTTCCGACCGGCTTTTCCAACCGAAAGAAGCTCGTGCTCCGCATTCCCGACCTCGCCGACGGTGGCCCTGCAATCGATTGGGACCTTTCTCATTTCAGTAGAGGGAAGTCGCAAGGTGGCAAAATCGCCTTCCTTGGCAACAAGCTGGATGCTCATTCCAGCTCCCCTGGCAAGCTTGCCCCCCTCACCTGGCCGCAGCTCAACGTTATGGACAACCGTACCAACAGGGATGTTGCGCAGCGGAAGCGCGCAACCCACCTTGATGTCAGCATCAACACCACTCTGGACTACGTCGCCTACATTCAGCTTCGCTGGCGCGAGAATGTAACGCTTCTCACCATCGAAGTAGTGCAACAACACAATTCTTGCGTTCCGATTCGGGTCATATTCAATGGCGGCAACCCTGGCAGGTACGCCGTCTTTGTTCCGTTTGAAGTCGACAAGACGGTACTGCCGCTTATGACCACCGCCGCGGTGCCTCGCGGTCTTGCGACCGTAACTGTTGCGCCCACCAGATCGCTGCTGCGGAGCAAGAAGCGAGCGCTCTGGAGTGCTCTTGGTTATCTCGGCGAAATCGGATACCGACTGGAATCTTCTCCCAGCACTTGTCGGCTTTCTTTTTCTAATTGCCATAGTTCACTCTTTGCTTACTTCTCGAACAAATCAATGCGATCGTTCTCGGCCAGCTTTACAATCGCCCTTTTGGTGTCGGGCTTCGACGAGTATGCGCCAGTCCGGCGATTTTTCTTCCTTTTGCCTTTTCGGTTCAAGGTGTTGACGTTGAGAACCTTGACCCCGAATATCTCCTCGACGGCCTTTCTAATCTCAATCTTGTTGGCCCTTGGAGCAACGATGAAGGTGTAAAAGTTCTCATCCATATTCCGGTACGACTTCTCCGACACGACCGGCCTGAGAATGATGGAGCGTGGATTTTCCATTTAGTCCTCTCCTCCTTCTGAGTCGGACGCCTCGAATGCGACCTCGACCACAGCACCGTCGGCATCCGGCTCTTCCCCTGCGCCAGGCAGAAGGCCCTCAGTAAAAACAACTACGTCGCTCCTGAGCACGTCATACGCATTGAGCTCCTCGACGTCGATCAGCTGAATTTCCGGTATGTTCGCGAAACTCCTGATGGTGTTGTAATCGTAAGGATCGACCACCAAAAGAACCTTGCCTTCGAGCTGAAGCGCTTTCAACGCTGCGACGGCATCCTTAGTCTTTATATTTGGAAAGCTCCATTCGTCTACCACAACGACCGCTCCCGATTGCGCCCTGTCCGAGAGAGACTGGAAGAGAGCCAAGCGGATCATCTTCTTCGGAGTCCGCTGGCGGTAGCTTCTGGGCTTCGGACCTAAAGCAACCCCACCGCCGGTCCAGTGAGGTGACCTGTTGGATCCCTGTCGAGCGCGACCGGTTCCCTTTTGGCGGAACGGCTTTGCGCCGCCACCTGACACCTCTGCGCGAGTCTTGGTACTCTGGGTCCCTGCTCGAGCGGCAGCTAGCTGTGCAGTAACCACTTGGTGGAGGAGCGCGATATTGGCCTGGAGGCCGAATATCGAAGGCTCAAGATCTATGGTGCCGACCTCCTCCCCTTTCTGGTTTCGCTTGGTAACCGAAACCTTGACAAGCTCTCTTTCAACGCGTGCAATCGACATCCCTATTTGCCGCCTTTCACTGCATCACGAATGATCACCGTGCCGCCCTTCGGCCCCGGAACGGCTCCCTTCAGCAGAATCAGCTGCTTCTCTGGATCAGATCTGACGACCTCGAGGTTCAGAGTCGTCACCTTCTCCGAACCATACTGGCCAGCCATGCGCGTTCCCTTGAAGACCCTCGCAGGAGTTGCACAGGCGCCGATGGATCCCGGAGCGCGGTGATGCTTGTGATTGCCATGGGCACCGCCCTGGCCTTTGAAGTTGTGACGCTTCATGCCGCCGGAAAAGCCGTGGCCCTTTGAGATTGCGGTGACATCCACACGCTCACCCGCTGCAAGTAAGTCAGCCGTGAGTTCGCTACCGACGCCGATCCCACTCGTGTCATCGACGCGCAGCTCTACAAGCTTTTTCCCCGGCTCGACACCCGCTGAACGGAAGTGACCCGCCAATGGCTTTGAAAGCTTCGACTCCTTCTTGAAGCCGAACGTCACCTGCAAAGCCGAATAGCCGTCTGTTTCAGGCGTCTTAGCCTGAACTACCCGCACCGGGGCGATCTTAATCACAGTCACAGCGACTGCACGATTCTGGTCATCCCAGATCTGAGTCATGCCGACCTTTTCGCCGACGATCGCCTTTGTTGCCATCGCTAAAATCCTTCGTCTTTATAATTCAGAGTGATCAATCACACGCAAACGCTCCGCTGGCTAAGCCAAACGGAGCTCTTGATCTGTTTTGCCAAGCGGTACCCGACGTAGGGGCCTACCTGGACGTCATACTCAACGGAAGCTCAACAAAGTATAGACGGACTGCTCGGGCTTACCGCCCTAACGTCCTGAGCCTCCTACCGGTCAGGCACTTTGAATCTTGATCTCGATATCGACTCCTGCGGGCAGATCGAGCCTTTGCAGTGAATCCACCGTCCTCGGGGTGTGGTCGACTATGTCGAGCAGCCTCTTGTGCACTCGCATCTCGAAGTGCTCCCGGGAGTCCTTGTACTTGTGAGGGGAACGAATCACAGTGTATCGATGCAGCTCGGTTGGCAAGGGGACCGGCCCCTTCACCTTCGCCGAGGTGCGAAGAACGGTCTCCACGATCTTTTTCGTGGAGCTGTCGATCAGCTCATGATCATAAGCCTTGAGGCGGATCCTGATTCTCTGCTTGCTGCTGTCAGCCATCGCTATCCTTGGTGCTAGCTGTATCAATCAGCTCCATAACTGGAGCAGTAATGTTCTTAACCTGCTTCAGGCTCTGGCCCATCGAAAGACGATGGGCCGGCAAGCCTTGATTGCTTCCCTACTTGATGATCTTCGTTACTCTACCGGCGCCGACAGTGCGACCACCTTCACGGATAGCGAACCGAAGACCCTCATCCATAGCGATCGGCTTGCCTAGCTCTACCGTCATGGTGATGTTGTCGCCCGGGAGCACCATCTCGGTGCCTTCCGGCAAGGTGATGGTTCCCGTTACGTCAGTGGTTCGGAAGTAGAACTGCGGACGGTAGTTGTTGAAGAACGGCTTGTGACGACCGCCTTCCTCTTTTGACAGGACATAAACGTTCGCTTCGAAGTTCGCGTGTGGAGTGATCGACCCCGGCTTGCAAAGAACCTGGCCACGCTCGACCTCGTTCTTCTTTGTGCCACGCAGCAAAGCCCCGATGTTGTCGCCCGCGCGACCCTCGTCAAGAAGCTTGTTGAACATCTCGACGCCCGTGCAGACAGTCTTCTGAGTATTGCGAAGACCGACGATCTCAATTTCGTCGCCGACCTTCAAAATTCCCGACTCTACCTTTCCGGTAACGACGGTTCCACGGCCCTGGATAGTGAAAACATCCTCGATGGGCATCAGGAATGGCTTATCTATATCACGCTGCGGCTCCGGGATGTAATCGTCCACAGCACTCATCAGCTCGAGAATCTTCGCGGTCCACTCAGGATCACCTTCAAGAGCTTTAAGTGCGGACACCCTGATCACAGGCGTGTCATCCCCAGGAAACTCGTACTCATTGAGGAGTTCTCTGACTTCGAGCTCGACAAGGTCGAGAAGCTCCTCGTCATCCACCATGTCGGCCTTGTTCAAAGCGACGACAATGTATGGAACGCCGACCTGGCGGGCGAGGAGAACATGCTCACGGGTCTGAGGCATCGGGCCATCAGCCGCTGAAACAACAAGAATTGCGCCGTCGACCTGGGCCGCGCCGGTGATCATGTTCTTGATGTAGTCGGCGTGACCCGGCATGTCTACGTGAGCGTAGTGACGGCGATCAGTCTCGTACTCGACGTGGGCTATGGAAATTGTTATACCACGTGCCCTTTCTTCAGGCGCCTTATCGATCTGATCAAACGGGGTAAACTTCACGTGTGGGTTCACGCCGGCCAGCGTCTTTGTGATGGCCGCTGTGAGCGTGGTCTTTCCGTGGTCGATGTGGCCCATTGTACCCACATTGATGTGAGGCTTAGAGCGCTCAAACTTCTGCTTGGCCATAGTTAACAAATGCTCCGTGTGTTTAGAGCGACGCTACATGAGCGCCGGCGATACGAACAAAGAACCATTACAGACTACTCCCCCCGAACCCTTGCGACAATCTCTTTAGAGATTGACTCCGGAACTTCCTGGTAGGAGTTGAACTGCATAGTATAGGTAGCGCGACCCTGAGTACGCGACCTTAAATCAGTAGCGTAGCCGAACATTTCAGAAAGTGGTACCTGAGCACGTATAACGTGACTCGCACCCCTCTGATCCATGCCCTCGACTTTTCCACGTCTGGATGACAGGTCGCCTATAACGTCGCCCATGTAATCCTCTGGCGTTACAACTTCTACTGACATTATCGGCTCCAACAGCACAGGCGATGCCTTGCGGGCGGCTTCCTTGAAAGCCATCGAGCCTGCGATCTTGAAAGCCATCTCCGATGAGTCGACCTCGTGGTAAGAACCATAGGTAAGAGTCGCCCTTACATCTACCGTCGGATATCCGGCAAGAACCCCAGAGGCAGTCGCCTCTTTGATCCCGGAGTCCACCGCAGGTATGTACTCCTTAGGTATGACGCCACCCGTGATCTTGTCCACGAACTCATAACCTCCACCAGGACCGAGAGGCTCGAGGCTGATCACTACGTGTCCGTACTGGCCCCGGCCACCGCTCTGGCGGACGTACTTCATCTCGACCTTGTCTACGCTCTTGCGAATCGTCTCGCGGTAAGCAACCTGAGGCTTTCCAACATTCGCGTCGACTTTGAACTCCCTCAGCATCCGGTCCACAAGCACCTCAAGATGCAGTTCGCCCATGCCGGAGATCACGGTCTGACCCGTCTCTTCATCAGTATGCACCTTGAAGGTTGGGTCCTCCTCGGACAAGGCATAGAGCGCCTTGCCAAGCTTGTCCTGGTCCGCCTTCGTCTTAGGCTCCACAGCTACGTGGATGACCGGCTCCGGAAAGGTCAGCGACTCAAGAATGACGGGTTTCTCCGGGTCACAAAGGGTGTCACCAGTAGTGGTATTCTTGAGGCCAACCGCTGCGACTATATCGCCTGCGTGGATGCTGTCGATGTCTTCCCGGGTGTTGGCATGCATCAGCAGAAGGCGGCCGATCCTCTCCTTTTTGTCCTTGGTGGAGTTCAAGATCGTGGACCCCTTGTCCAACATTCCCGAATAGACGCGGAAATAGGTCAGCTTGCCGACATATGGGTCGCTCATGATCTTGAAAGCTAGGGCGGCAAATGGCGCGCTGTCT
>DAHVOF010000241.1 GCA_027318945.1 Actinomycetota bacterium
AAGGTAAGGGGCTCGTTCGGAAAATACACGGCATCGGTGGAGATCGCGGATGACTTGACCCAATCTAAAATAAGCGCCGAAATTGATGTGGCGTCTGTCACTACTGGAGAGAACGACCGCGATAACCACCTTCGCTCAGCAGATTTCTTCGATGCAGAAAATTTTCCAAAGATCACTTTTAAATCCACCTCGATCGCGCCAGCTGGAAACCAGTACCAGCTCACCGGGGACCTCACCATGCACAACACCACGCGGAGCATAACTCTTGATCTCGAATTCAACGGAATCTCGAAGGATCCGTATGGCAATACCCGCTCCGGCTACTCAGCTTCAGGCGAATTGTCGCGTAAGGATTTCGGAATGGAATGGAACGTGCCCCTCGAAGGCAGCGGAGTTCTAGTCAGCGACAAAATTCAGATCAATCTCGAAATCCAGCTCATCAAGGCTTAGCTTTTCTATTGGCGACGGCTCGATGGCGATGCCTGTGCCGTTGCCAATTTCATTACTTCTTTGAGGCCCCGTAATAGGGATTCGTCCCCTGCATGTGGTCTGTGACATCCCTGACCGAGGTAATCGCGGGCACCGCTTCTTTGATCGCGACTTCGATGCCCTGTGATAGCGTCACAGATGCCATGCCACAACCCTGACATCCTCCAGACAGCCTGAGATACGCGGTAGATTCGTCAACAGCTACTAAGTCAGCCCGCCCGCCGTGGGAAGCTATCGCTGGATTGATCTCTTCTTGCAAGACACGAATAATCTCTTGCGCCAACGGCCCGCTCAGATCTGCATCTCTCAAGGCGTCGGGAAGGCCCGCAAAGGAGTCCGGGGGAGAATTGGGATTCACTATCATAAGTCCCCCCGACCCATCTTCTCCACCAAGATCAAGCTTTGACCCGGAGATCGCTGCAACACTGTCAGACGGGATGACCACTGCAATCCCGTCTAATTCCACGACCTCGTCATCCTTGCCGGCATCACTTCTATTTTGGAAATAAACATCGTACGAATAGCTATTGCCATCGATGCCAGATACCTCGATCCAGAGAGCCAATTTGTCAGCATCAGACTCCTCCGCCCGGATCTCTAGAATTTCTGAAAGGGCCCTACTGGTGACTTCAAGAACCCCGGTGCCATTTGAACTAAAGACGCTTTCCACGCAAACTCCAACCTAGCTAAAAGATCAATCTTCGCAAATCTCAATTTCAAGCATTGCGTTCAACAAATAAATACTACCTGGCTAGTAGAATCTCAAGTCAAGTGAAAAACGTGCTGCTACTCGTACCCACCGAAACCTACAGAGCTCAAGCCTTTATCGACGCGGCTAACAACCTTGGACTGAGTCTCACTATTGCTTCGGAATGTCCGCTGCCCATGGCCCAGCGCATGGGTGAGCGAGCCATTGTCGCGTCTTTGCAACATCCAGAAGTTGGCGCAGAACAGATTGAATCGGCTGGAAGAACCCGTAAGTTCGATGCAATCGTATCCGTCGACGACAGCGGTCTCAGAACGGCAGCAATCGCGAGCGAGAAGCTAGGCCTGAAGCACATTTCGACATCCACGACGGAAATGTCGCAGAATAAGATCGCCATGAGGCGGAAACTCTCCTCTGCGATGATCAGCCAACCGAAATTTCAGATCTGCGAATATGGCGAAGATATAGCTGAAAAACTCTCGGCCATTGGGAACTTCCCAGTTATAGTAAAGCCTGCTACCCTTTCGGGCTCGATCGGCGTCATCCGCGCGAACTCCGAAACAGAGGTCCTTGCAGCTATACCTTTGGCACGAAAAATACAAGCGATGCACAGCTGCGAAATTGACTTTCCTATTCTGATCGAAGAGTACATTGATGGCGAGGAATACGCAGTCGAAGCCATCGTAATCAGCGGTAAACTTCAGGTCCTAGCCATTTTTGATAAGCCTCAGCCACTCGTTGGTCCGTACTTTGCTGAGACGATTTACGTCACCCCCACCTCCCTACCACGGCAGATTACTGAGGATCTTTTTACTGTTCTCGACGCAGCCAGAAAGGGGCTCGGCATTGTGACTGGACCGATTCATGCAGAGTTCAGAATTACCGCTGGTCGGAAAATCTACTTCATTGAGCTTGCCGCTCGATCCATTGGCGGAGCATGTTCCAAGGCCGTCCCACTGGCAGGCGGAAGGACAATCGAGGAGATTATCCTGGCTGAAGCAGTTAGTATCCCGCCCCCCGAAGTGACCTTTGAAAATCAGGCTTCCGGGGTCTACATGATTCCTGCACAAAAAAGAGGTCGCCTTGATGGGATCACCGGCGTCGCGGCAGCACGAGCGGTGAAATGGGTAACCGGCATAGAGTTGGCATTCACCGCAGGCATGGAAGTCATGCCGATCCCTTACGACGCAAAATATATCGGTTTCATTTTTTCCAAAGCACCGACCGCAAAGATTGCCGCAAGAGCGCTCGAAGAAGCTATCAACAAGCTGGAGATTAGGATCACATGACGACAGGTAGTCCCCAATCCGGAAAGATCCGTGTACTCGCCGTAACGACTTACGAGCTCGGACACCAGCCCTTGGTATTGGCCCGGCTCGCCAGCACGCTCGGTTCGGCCGGAATCCAGTTCGCCTTCTGCGACAACTCAGTGGAACGGAGAAGCTTCTCGAGACGTGAAGATTTCCTATTGCAAGACGGCGAACCCCCCACTGACCTGATCATCTCAGTACCTATGCATACGGCCACGAAACTGGGAAGGGAGATTGCCGTCCGAGCTAGGGGAATCTTCGGGGATTCCATAAGGATCATCGCGGTTGGACTGTACTCGAAAGTGGCGTTAGCTTCGTCACGGTCCTTCGATGCGGCGGTCTTCTTGGATGATCCAAAATCAATTATCGAGAGCCTTGGAGCCACATGGCACCAAGATTCTCACCTGTCCAGTTCCTCTTCCGCTCCTGATCGCTCGATGCTTCCAGGGCTGGGCAATTACGCTTACCTTATCGCCGACGGCGGAAAAAAACTTGTCGGATATGTCGAAACAACGATTGGCTGTGCCCACATGTGCAAACACTGCCCAGTGCCTGTCGTTTTCAAGGGAAGATTTCGGGCCGTCTCGGCGTCCGAGGTCTTGACCCAGATCGATCAGCTCCACTCTGCGGGAGCGCGCCACATCACGTTTGGAGACCCAGATTTTTTGAACGGACCTGCACACGCCCTAAGGATAGTCCGCTCAATGCACGCCGCGCATCCAGAACTGACTTTCGACGCGACAGTCAAGGTCGAGCACATACTCGAATACCGGGGAATTTGGCACGAGCTTCGTGCGCTAGGCCTAAGTTTTGTTGTCTCCGCCTTCGAGCACACCAGCGACGATGTCCTTCACCATTTGGCAAAAGGACATACTCGCGCTGACATAGTGGAAGCACTGTCGATCCTGCGAGAACAAGACATCGACGTGAGGCCATCGCTAATTCCGTTTACCCCATGGACATCCAAGAGCGACCTTTTGGACCTGTTTGAATTTATATACGATCATGACCTGGTGGGCAGCATCGATCCTGTACAACTGAGTATCAGACTTCTCGTTCCGCTCGAATCTCTCCTTCTCGACGACATCAGCACAGAGTTCGGACAATGGAATCCCGAACTGCTCTCTTACCAATGGACTAGCAGCGACCCTGGCCTAGACGATCTTCACGAGGCGCTCACCTCTATTGCCGAAGACGCAGCAGCTGGGATCGTAAATAACATAAATGCTATATCGCTGATGAGGGAAGCGGCCTATCGCAGCTTCAACCTTTCTCCACCACTGCGGCCTGAGCCCTCCAAATCCTGCGAATGCAGGCCAAAGCTTAGCGAGTCGTGGTTTTGCTGTGCTGAACCAACAAAACTGCTGCTTGACTCTCTTGGCGGAAATAATTCCCTAGAAGGACTCACGCTCCGCGACACAGACTCGTGAATCGCCTGGCGGCCATTCCCGGAGTCCTGCTACCATTCCGTCATAGCCGATTCGTTATCTGGAATCCAGTCGAATCGGAGTCACACCCAAGAGTTAGACTAGCGAAATGAGCCTGAGCAACAGGGACACATCAACGCGTTCGAGAAACCTGATCGAATGCGATGAACAACAAGCCATAACACTTTTAGTTACCACCACCGTTCCACCGGACAAAATCAGCTGCCAACATTCCAATAATGCCGAAAGCAAATAT
>DAHVOF010000014.1 GCA_027318945.1 Actinomycetota bacterium
ACATTCCCGGATACCAAGGTGGTCAGAGTCCGGAGTTTGCGATCGAAAGCCTTGAAAGAGCGGCGGGGACACTCGAGGCGCTCAAAGGACAGATGGACCAGTATTTGGCCTATCCGCTGGTTTCCGCCTCAGATGAAGCGCTTAAATCCCGACAGGCGGAAATCGATGCAGCAATAGCCCGGATTGGCGACCGGATCGGCAATTCCCAAGATCATTTCCGTTCCAATAAGATATCGGGATTTGGGGCAGCTGACACTTTGATAGTTCTATGGTTTTTTATCTTGGCCGCGCTCTATGTCACCAAGCTGGTGCCCACAACGTCGATGCTTGTGGCTGGGACAGCAGGCTTCATTGCTTTAGCGCTCGTCCGTATCATGGCGGCAAATAGGCGAGGTTTCCAGAATTCCCGAAAGACGGAAGGCTTTGCCGATGGTACTCTTGCACACCTGGAACTTCAATTGCTTGAAAGCCGCGACCTTGCTCCAACCCTCGGAAGGCTTCAAGTAGAAAGAAACACGATCGAAGCCGTATCTCGGCTCCGAATTGAACTCGGACGACTCGCATCCTCTGGAGGACTATCCGTATCACCGGAGGAACCATTTCCGACTCTTGAATACGTTGCGCAGGACGTTTCCGAGCGTTTGCATTTGGCAAAAGCCGCTGCTGAGCTTAGGCGGTCAGAACGCGCACTTTTGAAAAGTAGGTCAAAGTTAGAAGAGCGAAAATCAGATCTGACAAAACTATTTGAACGCACGTTTCCTGAATTTCAACTAACGAGAGATGCCACTGTCGATTATCTTGCGGTTTTTGTGACCAAGTTGGAAAGCGCCGTTTTCGCTGCAAGGGAGATTCTGTCACAGTCCGAAGCACGTCAGCGCCAATTGCAAACGGACAAACAGACTTTGCAGAGGCGCCAGGGAGAGCTGGACGGTCTGGTTCGCGAGCTAAATGTAGAGCTAGAACGGCTCGGCTATAGCCACGAGGATTTGGATTCGGATCTAATGTCTTTATTCACGGACTACGAGAACAATCGTTCAGTCAAAGATTTATTCGTTCGCTCAGCAGAATCAGTATTCGGAGATGAGCTCCAAACTGCTTTGCAGCTCTTCAATAGTAGTCGTGTCGAATTAGAGGAGCTGATTGCAGCTGACGACGAGGAGCGCGAGCGGCTAAATCATGAGCGGGATGAGTTATTGCGGATGGATGCCACGATAGAGACTGAGGAAAGAAGTTTGCAAAATAACAGTTCTCTTATCGAACTTCAGGCGCGGGCCGCATCCTTGCGTTTAGAGGCGGAAGAGATAACCGCACATCTTCGCGCCCATCTTCTCGCCCGGAACCTTCTCAGAGCGGCAAATACCCGTTTTGAAGAACTTCATCAGCCCGAACTACTCCAATTATCGTCAGAGATATTTTCGAGAGTCACTCACGGAAGATACGTCTCAGTCGTCAAGCGAGAGGGTCGCAAAGGCGACGCGGTTTTCATAAGGAACAGGTCGGGAGAGGAAATTCGCGACTCAGAGCTTTCTCGGGGAGCGAGGGAACAGTTGTATATTTCCATAAGGCTTGCCCTTGTCAGCCGCTCGAACGCACTTGATCTCCCTTTATTAATGGACGATGTCATGGTCAACGCAGATATTGAAAGGGCTCGGGGACTCGCGGAGGAACTTGCCCGCATATCGGAGAAGCGTCAGATCCTGTATTTCTGCGCAAAGCACGACACGGTAAGGATCTTTGAGGCGTTGGGAACCAATCTCAAGATTCATGAGATGTCACGTCTTTGATTCACGCTCTATGTCGGGACCGTTCCCTCGGATGCCTGAGAATTCATATCTTCTTGGCTAGCCCAGATAAATTGATCTACTGGACCGTGACCGACTCCAAGCTGCCAAAGTGAGCCCGCTTTGATGGTCCGGGTAATGTAGATCTTCGCCGCCTTGACGGCGTCAGTGACTTCCATGCCCTTTGCCAAGTTTGCTGTTATTGCCGCAGAAAGAGTGCACCCAGATCCATGAGTATTTTCAGTTCGAATTCTGGAGGCGGAGAGCTTTAAGATCGTTTGGCCGTCGTAGAAGATGTCCGTGCTTTCGGGACCACCAAGGTGTCCGCCCTTTACAAGAACGTAGCGCGGACCCATCTTTTTGAATTCTCGCGCCGCGGAGACCATATCCTCAAGGGTCTTAGGAAACTTGCCAAGGAGAGCCATCACCTCATCTAGGTTCGGTGTGACAATTGTTGCCCTTGGAATAAGCCGGTGCACGTATGCCTCCTCGGCCGCCTTGTCGAGTAGTCTTTTCCCCGTAGAGGAGACAAGAACCGGATCAACAACGAGCTTTTCGAAAGCACTCTTTTCGGCGAATTCCGCAACTACTTTTACATTTTCTTCGGTTGCCAACATCCCTGTCTTGACGGCCCTTACCATGAAATCAGAGATCACGGCCTGGATTTGGGCCTTTACAAGCTCTGGGCCCATCGACTCGAACGCTTCAATCGTATGAGTGTTTTGGGCAGTCACTGCCGTCACAGCAGTGGTTCCAAACACTCTATTTGCAGAAAATGCCTTCAGGTCTGCCTGTATACCTGCGCCGCCTCCAGAATCTGAACCCGCAATCGTCAGCGCAACAGGAGGTGTCTTCTTTCTTCTTTCTGCAATGTTCAATAGAGGTCCGCCTTTATTTCGATAATCTCAATGCTCGAACATGCCCACGCGATCGTGTGAGGACCGGATGAGAGCACGATGGATGCTCATGATATTAACTGAAGTCAGCGACTCCTTCAATGGGCGATGATGCTAGCGCCCATTCTCTTTTCGCTATACGGCCGCCATGCCGCGACAAAAAGCCAGCCTCCGTCGCGAGCGATATAGAGCGCGCCATTCTTTCCGGGTCCCGAGCCCTGGTAATTGCCGACGCAACTAGCACAGCATCGCAACCTAGCTCCATCGCGATAGCGGCATCCGAAGCGGTTCCTATGCCTGCGTCGAGGACGATCGGCACTGAAGCTTGGGAAACTATCATCGCTATGTTGTGAGGGTTTCGGATACCCAGCCCCGTCCCTATCGGAGCCCCCAATGGCATTACAACCTGCGCGCCCGCTTGTTCCAGCGTCCTGGCCACAACCGGATCGTCGCTCGTATAAGCAAATACGTTGAAGCCATCCATAGCAAGAAGCTCAGTAGCATCGAGAAGTTCGAATGGGTCTGGCAAAAGATCCTTGTCGTTGGAAAGCACCTCTAGCTTAACATTGTTAGTCTCTAATGCCTCCCGTCCCATTTTCGCCGTCAAAACCGCCTCTTTCGCGGTAAAGCAGCCTGCCGTATTTGGCAATATCTCAACGCGGAGAGACCGCAAAAGGTCGTACAAAGAATTACTGGCCCGTGGCTCGTAACGCCGAAGTGCTACTGTGACAAGCTGTGCCTTCGAGGCCTCAATTATCTCTTTGATGATCTGATTTGAGGGGGCTCCGCCAGTACCGAGTATGAGCCTCGAGGTAAGATCGATGTTACCTAGCCGTATGGATTCAGTTGCTGTATCCACGTTTCATCCCCCTTGGGCGATAGTGAGCAGTTCCACTCTATCTTGAGCCGATAACGTCATCTCGACCCATTTGCTCCTTGGAATGACTTCACCATTGATTGCCACGGCAATTCCACTCCCCGGCAGTCGGAGCGAATCAATCAACTCCGCCACTGTGCTGGGCTGCTTTAATTGATGTTGTGATCCGTTCAATATTATTTCAACCACAAATAAAACCTAATTAGCATGCAATCTAGCAGAGCTAAATTCCTCAAGTTCTAAAGGCTCTTTTCCAGCCTCAATAGCGAGTGCCAAATACTTAGAAATCGCCGCAGACAGCAAAATTCCGTGACGAAAGTGTCCAAGGCACAAGAAAAGGTTCGAATCCTCCCACCTTCCGACGATCGGCGAGTTGTCGAAAGATCCAGGCCGAAATCTTACAATATGCTCAGAAAAGTCAGCCTCTCCAATACCCGGCAGAAGCAATGCCGCGTTGGTTAGCATTTCCGCAATTGGACGCACCTTGGCCGTGGTGTCGAAGCCCACCTCTTCCTGCGTGGCGCCTATCACTATTTCACCATTGTTTCTGGGAACCATATACAGCGTTTTTCCAAATGTCTTGGATCTAATCACGTGCCTAAGTAGACGTGGGGAAGTTGCCTTGACCCTTAGAATCTGACCCTTCACAGGCTTTATCGACTTCGTGACCACATCGGGCAGACCAGATATGTCGCTCAGATACGCACCCGGCGCAACGATTACGATTTCATATCTGACCTCGCTATTATCGTCAAGAATCATTGCGTAGTTTCCAGAATCATCGTTTTTCAAGCTCGTGACGGCTTTTCGGAAAATACTTACGCCAAGACTTTCATTAGCTCTGATCAGCGAATTCATGAGAGAGCGGTTGTCAAGCTGGATGTCAGAGTCGATCATTGCGGCGAAAGGAAACGGGCCTCCGATTTCGGGCTCGAGCTCCTTAAGCTGGCTGCGAGTGAGACGAGTGACCTCGATTCCGAGCTCACGTTGAAACTCAGCCATTCGTTCCAGATCGCGGCCATCGTTGGGCTCATACCCAATTATGATGGTGCCATCCGAGCGAAGGTCGACCATAATCCCGGAAACTTTTTCGATCTCAGCGGCGAATTCCGGCCAGAGTTCGTTAGAGTGCTGCATCAGCCGCAAAAGAGCAATCTCGCTAAAGTTGGCCTCCGATGCAGGCGCCAACATTCCCGCCGCCGCCCAGGAAGAGCCCATGGCAGGATGAGGATCATAGATCGCCACCTCATGACCGTGTCTGGCAAGTCTAAATGCGACA
>DAHVOF010000021.1 GCA_027318945.1 Actinomycetota bacterium
TCGAACAGCTCGTCACCGTCAAGTCCCTGCGGATCCTGATTTCCGTCCCAGCGTGCATAGACGAAGTTGAACGGCTCATATCTCATTGGTCTCAGCCCTTCGTGAAATAGCCGATGCGTCCTAACTGCTCTCTCTTGTTGAGCTTCTTCGAATAATGAAGCCCATCGAAAACCAATTCAAGCGATGACGCGACTGCTCCCGGCGTACCGTCGTCTAATTTTTGGACCGCCCGCGAAAGGCCGGGAATCCTATTTACCAGCTTCACATAATCTTCCGATGCCACAGACGTGCCAACTTCCACGACATCTCCAGCATCGAAGAATGCCACGACCTCTCGCAGCTGATCTACGCTGAATCGTCGGCGAAATACGTTGAGAACCGCCGATGTGACGAGGCGGGGAATCAACTCTTTCTCCACCTCCACCTCGAATGCGTCAATCTCAATCTTCCCGGAGATCGATGACGCCAGTGCCCAAAGGTCAGAGATCCGAGGTATTGCCTGCTCTTCAGCAAGAAGTAGCGCCCTCCGGACGGCAGAGGAAACCATGGTTTCGTAATTCGAGACGCTCATCCTTACCGACACTCCGGAGCGCTGATTGATCGAAGAGCTTTGGCGTGCTAGCTGGGATATCTCTGCAATGATCTCCGACATAAACTGCGGAACATGAACGTCAACTCCCATCGCGAACTTCGAACTTTCCTGCTTCATAATCTCGATCTCAGTCTCCAGTGTCCTCGGATAATGAGTTCTGATCTGCGTGCCGAAGCGATCCTTGAGGGGGGTTATGAGGCGGCCTCTGTTGGTGTAATCTTCTGGATTGGCAGTCGCTAGAAACATTAGATCGAGTTCCAGGCGAATCTTGTAACCTCTTATCTGGACATCCCTTTCCTCCAAAAGATTCAGAAGTCCAACTTGAATTCTTTCAGCCAGATCGGGAAGCTCATTGATCGCGAATATGCCTCGATTTGTGCGTGGAACCAGACCGTAATGTATGGTGAACTCGTCCGAAAGATAACGGCCTTCCGCAACCTTGATTGGGTCTACCTCGCCAATCAGGTCAGCCATTGAAGTATCCGGCGTAGCCAGCTTTTCCGAATATCTCTTTGACCTGTGGATCCAGTCGATCGGCGTTTCCTCGCCCATCTCCGCAACCTTTTCGACACCATAGTGTGATGTAGGAGCCATCGGATCGTCATTCAGCTCGGAGCCGGCGACTATAGGCATCCATTCATCGAACAGCGAAACAAGGCTGCGGATGATCCGCGTCTTAGCTTGCCCCCTTTCACCCAGGAAGATGACGTCATGCCCGGACAGCAGCGCGACTTCAAGAGCTGGAAGAACGGTAGTCTCGTAGCCGCTCACATTTTCAACCAGCGGTACTCCGCTCTTGATTCGCACCAGCGCATTGTCCCTGATCTCTTTTTTCACAGGTTTTGATTCGTATCCGCTTTTCTTCAGTTCGCGCAAGGTCTTTGCTTTTTTGTCCATTGGTAGTCAGGGGCGCGGTGCTCGCAAAACAAGCCCGTTTCCCCATCCCCCTTTCAATCCGTGCGTGCAGTTTTCCCGCACACGGCTTAGAGACGGTCTTCGTGACATGGTTACGCCGCCTTCGGGTATCTGATAGTTCCGTGCAAGTGATACAGGCCCTGGTGTTTGAACCAGGCGGAAGTCCAGCGGTCTGCTTGACCTTTACGTAGGTTGCGGCCTCGTTTCTTTACCAGCATGCGGAAGAGCCGCCACCCGACGTATTTGTCAATCTCACAGAACTTGATAGATGCGTTGCCGTTACCAAAGTAGTTGCCCCATCCTCTGAGGAACAGGTTCAGTCGCCCTATGACGACCTTCAACTCCTTGCCCAATTGGCTTCGATCAGTCATGGCCTTGATTTGTGCTCGGGCATGCTTCATGGACTTTACAGACGGCCAGCGCTGGAGGTAATAGCGGATGATCCGCTTCTGCTCCCAGAGCCTGCCGGACATCCGAGCACGAAGATGACAACCGAGGAAATCAAAACCTTCTTTGCCCTCTCTGAGATCAACCACGCGGGTCTTGCTCGGATGAAGGCTAAGGCCGAGTTCGGCTAAGATAGCAGTGGCCTGCTTCTTTGCCTGCTCGGCTTGGCTGGGGGACTGACACAGTACGACAAAGTTGTCGCAAAAACGGACGATCTCCCCAGTACCACGTTTGTCCCAGGCCTGATCGAACCTGTTCAGGTAGATATTGGCTAGGAGTGGCGAGATCACCCCTCCCTGTGGAGTTCCCTTGACCGTCTTTGAAACCACACCATCTATCAACACGCCAGCGCATAGCCACTGTCTCAATAACTTGAGCACACGGCGGTCAGACACCCGCTCGGCCACCATGAAACACAGTTTCTCATGGTCGATCTCACCAAAGAAGTTTCTGATATCAGCTTCGAAGACAAAACGCTTGCCTTCTATAAAACCGACTCTTATCCTCTCCAGTGCATCTGTAGCAGAGCGCTTAGGTCTGAACCCGTATGAACAGGGGGCAAAGTCGGCCTCGAATATCGGTTCGAGAACGATCTTCGCAGCCTGCTGGCACACTCTGTCTTTGAGGGTAGGTATGCCCAACGGACGCATTGATCCGTCGGATTTCGCTATATGCACCTGGCGTAGCGCTGCTGGGCGGTAGGCGCCTGCGCGGAGAGAATCACGGAGTTCGCACAGCATACGCTCTACCCCGTATTCGTTCTCCACTTCGGCTATGGTCAAAGAATCAACCCCTGCCGCTCCATGATTTGCACGGACCCGCTTCCACGCCTCCCACAGGATGTCATCTCTGTAGATACGGTCGTACAGGGCATGGAAACGACGACCCTTAGACTGCTTGGCCGCAGCCCATAGCCGGTTCTGAAGACGTCGAACTTTGTCCTGGGATGGTGATCCCAGGGGGGAGGTGGGCCGGGCGGTCCCGGCCATGCCCTTACTCGTTCCTTCTTTCCCGGCGTGACCGAATTCGGGGTCCTTCCCTGTAGCTCTTAGCTCTGCAGGTACTATTACCCCGTCGGACTCCCGCTTGCCTCCGTTCGCTTTCACCATTGGCTTATACGACCGGTCTTTGCTGACAAGGCTGGCAAGACGGGTCTCTCCTCCAGAATCAAGCCGTGCGTACGTGCCGATCCCCGTACCCCGGAAGGACTCGACCAAGGACATCTCCGGAACGCCTATGGGTCGAATGTTGCCTTCGCCGTGACATGAGCGGCTCGGCTCCTCCGTTGTAAATTTGACGAGGCTGCAGGACTCACGCCTGGTGACGCTACGGCCCGCACGCTTGCTCCCTCCAAAGAGGCTCTTGACGCCCCGCTCAGCCC
>DAHVOF010000030.1 GCA_027318945.1 Actinomycetota bacterium
GGAATTCCAGCCGCTGACACTTGCTAGAGGCTCTGCGGCACAGACGATCCAATCGGTGATTCCAGATAGCTATGTCGTCTCTGCTTTACACCACGTGCCTGCGCACGCGCTTGCGGACGTGTCTAGACCAGTCGAGTGCGATGTTTTGGTGTGTTCGGACCACGTCGAGTCGAAGGAGCAGGTGATCACTTTACTAGATTCAATACCTGGGATCGTCGGTCTCGATGCTGGATCTCTCGCGAATTCTGGCGCCGTGGAAGGGATGACCGCCGTCTTGATTAATCTTAATGTTAGGTATAGGACGAGGACAGCATTGAGAATCACGGGGATTTCTAGAGGCTAGGGTTATAATCATGCGCCTTTACGATACCGCCCGCCAGGAGGTCGTCGAGTTTGCTCCGGGCTCCAATGTTTCGATCTATACCTGTGGCATAACACCATACGATGCTGCGCACATGGGTCACGCAGCCGTATTTCTAACGTTTGACGTGCTCCAGAGGCGGCTCCGTGACTTGGGGCATACTACAACGTGCGTAAGAAATATTACCGATGTCGATGACTCCATTCTTGCGAAGGCCCGCCAGCTCGGAGTTCATTTTCTGGATTTGGCGGCTTCGGAAATGGCCCGTTTCGATCGTGATATGGGGATGCTCGGGTTGCTTCGTCCTCACTCTGAACCACGTGCGACGTCTGCAATTCCCGAGATCCTGACCATGATAAATAAGCTCTTGGAATCAGGGCACGCGTACCGAAGCGGCGGATCGGTGTATTTCGAAGTTGCAAAGTACAAGAAGTTTGGCCAAGTGTCTCATCTGGATCGGGACACAATGTTGCGCTATGCGCGGGAAAGAGGAGGGAATCCGGAGGATCCCAATAAGAGGGATTCTTTGGACTTTGTGCTGTGGCAACCTTCCGGGCTTGACGAGCCAGCTTGGGATTCGCTTTGGGGTCCGGGGAGACCCGGTTGGCATATCGAGTGCTCTGCCCTTTCAATGCGAGAGCTTGGTCCAACCATTGATTTACATGGTGGCGGGGGAGATCTGATATTTCCTCATCACGAATGCGAAGCGGCCCAGTCTGAGTCGGCGACAGGTCGGGTGTTTGTCAAGCACTGGTTCCATGTGGCGATGGTCTATCTTGATGGAGAGAAGATGTCCAAATCGCTCGGGAACCTGGTTTTTGTCGAGCACCTGCTGGCTGATCACGATCCAAGGGCGGTGCGGCTTTCAATTTTGAATAACCACTATCGAACGCCGTGGGAGTGGAATGATCAAATGATCGTTGCTGCCGATCAGATGCTGAAAAGGTGGATAGATGCTGGGCGCGGAAATGCTGCTCTGGAGGCTGTTCGGAATGCCCTCGACGAGGACCTCAATGTACCTGCCGCGATCGCTGCAATTGATGATGCTGCATCTAGAAATCATGGTATCTCGGAAGCAGCCGCTTTGCTGGGCGTGAATATCTAACCTTTACAGGGTTCGAAAGTATCAGAAAGGCTTGTTGAATGGAGATTTCGGTCGTTTTAGCCGATGGTTCCCAGCGGAAAGTGCCGAGCGGTTGCACCGCTTCGCAGCTTGCCGCGCTTATTGGCAGACGACTCGACGAGAATTCTGTTGCCGTGATCGTAAATGGAGTGCTTCGCGATATGACTACGGTCCTGTCGGATGGCGATCACGCTGAAATCATTACTCGCGGGAGCGATGTGGGGCGTGAAGTACTTAGGCATTCAACCGCGCATGTGCTCGCGCAAGCGGTGACCGATCTCTGGCCCGGAACTCATTTTGCCATCGGCCCTGCCATATCTGACGGTTTCTATTACGACTTTGAGCTTCCCGGTGGCCGTCACTTTTCGGACGAGGATCTGGAAAAAATCGATATTCGGATGAGAGAGATCATAAATGAAGGACAGCACTTTACCCGCCTGGAGTATTCGATCGAGGACGGGCTGCACCTATTTGAGGACCAGCCGTTCAAGCGCGAGATAATAGAAACTGTGGCTGGCCAACTGTCAGCTCCTTTAGAGGGAGAAGAGATGGACGAAGGTGTGGGAGCCGGGGCCATTTCGGTGTATCGGAACTCGTCAGGTTTTATTGATCTGTGTCGCGGTCCTCATGTTCCAACGACTAAAGCGCTCGGTTCATTTAAGTTGATGAGGGTCGCAGGAGCATATTGGCGTGGAAATGAGAAGAGGCCGCAGTTACAACGCATTTACGGTACCGCGTGGGAGTCAGACGGAGCCCTGAAGCAGCACCTTCATAGGTTGGAGGAGGCAGAGAAACGAGATCACCGCAAGTTGGGATTAGAGTTGGACCTCTTCCACTTTCCGCCTGAGATCGGTGGAGGTCTTCCTGTATTCCACCCGAAGGGCGCCCTCATAAGGCAGCTTATGGAGGATTACTCCAAGCGCGAGCATTCCAGGGCGGGATACCAGCAAGTTTGGACTCCTCATATTGCCAAAGCGACGCTATTCGAGATTTCAGGTCACCTTGCTTGGTACAAGGCAGGCATGTACCCTCCGATGGAGATGGAAGGGGCGACTTACTACCCCAAACCTATGAACTGTCCGATGCACATACTGATCTACAAATCGAAGGGGAGATCGTATAAAGAGCTTCCTCTTAGACTTTTTGAATTTGGGACAGTGTACAGATTTGAAAGGTCCGGAGTCCTGCATGGTCTTGCTCGCGTGCGTGGATTGACCCAGGACGATTCTCATATTTTCTGTGCTCCGGATCAGCTGCAATCGGAGCTGGCCAGGTTGTTGAAGTTTGTGATTGCCGTCTTAAGGGCGTTCGGACTTTCAGATTTCGAGGCTGAGCTTTCCACTCGACCCGAAAAGTCAGTGGGCGAAGATTATGAGTGGGAGGAGGCGACGGCGGCCCTGGACCATGCTCTCAAGGAATCCGGGATTGATTACTCGGTTGCACCGGGAGAGGGTGCATTTTATGCTCCAAAGATTGATGTTCATCTGAAAGATGCGATCGGGCGCAGATGGCAAGTTTCCACCCTCCAGGTGGATCTCCAGGAGCCCCAGCGCTTCGACATGGAATTCGTTGATTCTAATAATGCCAGAAGGCGCCCTTACATGATTCATCGCGCGTTATTCGGTTCGGTTGAACGCTTTTTCGCTATCCTTCTAGAGCATTACGCAGGCGCTTTGCCGGTATGGTTATCTCCGATCCAAGTGAGTGTTCTCCCAGTTCGCGACGACCATGCGGCCTACGCAGAGGCGATCGTAGAACAGCTACTTCGGTTGGATGCCAGGGTCGAGATGATGTCTGCAGACGAGCCGCTTGGGAGCAGAATAAGAAAAGCCAAGCTCGATAAGGTTCCCTATGTTCTTGTCGTTGGCGACTCAGACGTTTCAGCTGGAACCGTGGGGGTTAATGCGCGTGGGTCCCAAAATCCGGAACGCGACGTTCACCTAAGCGCCTTCATCTCAAGATTATCGTCCGAGCTGAAAGCCCAGCCCTTGGTGACAAGCGATGATTGAGAACCTTTGGGCTGGATGGAGGATGAATTTTCTCCAGAATGTAGCTGAGGCGCAAGAGGTTCCCTCTCATTCAGGCTGTATTTTTTGCGATCTAGCCAAGGGTCAGGGTCCGGTGTTTGACAGGGATAATTATGTACTTCACCGCGGACGAGAATGCTACGTGGTTCTCAACGCGTTTCCTTATGCGGCCGGGCATTTGATGGTTGTGCCATTTGCACACGAAGGCGAGTTCGTCAATTTGTCAAGTTCGGTTGTAAGTGAGTCGCTGGATCTTGTGAGGATTGCAATTCGTGCGCTAAAAGACGTCTACGATCCCGAAGGATTCAACTTTGGGGCCAATCTAGGGCGCGCAGGGGGTGCGGCCTTCGGGGATCATGCTCATTTCCACGTCGTGCCGCGATGGTTGGGAGATACAAATTTTATGACGACGCTGGCGCATACCCGTGTGATTCCGGAGGCATTATCTGATACGTATCGGCGGCTGCGGGAGCGTTTCGATGCGCACTAGTGGGCTCGTTGTCCATATAGAAGGAAAGGCGAACTAAAATCGGCTAAGCTTCCTAGAGTTCCCGATATGAGGAGTAGTTGCCGTGTTCGACGGTCATTTAAGAGCCGGGGTGGACAAGAGAACTGGTCCAATTGGGGCGGCTTTGGCTAGGACACCTATCAGCGCTGATGCTCTTACCATTACAGGGATCATCGTATCTATCGCGGCCGGAGTCGTTGTTGCGTCAGGAAGCCTTACGCTTGGGTTTGTGCTGGTGGTTGCAGGGGCAATACCGGATCTGCTTGACGGACCAGTGGCAAAGATGAAGGGTACGTCTTCTAAGAGGGGTGCGTTTTTCGATTCATTTGCCGATAGGGTTTCAGATTTGTTCCTGTTTGGAGGCGTGGCTTGGTATTTTTCCGCGTCTCAGCGACCGATGCTTGCGGTTCTTCCGTTTTCAATCTACGGTGCTGCATCATTGATTTCCTACCAGCGCGCGAAGGCCGAGTCTCTCGGTTTTAGTGCAAAGGGTGGAATCATGGAGCGTGGAGAGCGAATATTTTTTCTGTCGGCTGGTCTTATATTTTCCCCCATCTTGGTTCCTATACTGTGGATCACCCTTGTATTGAGCGTATTTACCGTGGTTCAACGCTTTGCCAAAATCTGGAGTCAAGCGTCAGTGTCGGTAGCAGAGTCAGGACGACGATATCGGCAGGATTACAAGAATTCTCCTAAGAGGCCTTTTCAGCGCTCAGAATTTTTCCGAACGACGTCCCGACGCTCCTCGCATCCGCGCAGGCTGAGTAGGACATCATCTGGTTCATCATCTTTTTCTCGGTGGTTTGAGCATAGATCTTCGCGTAGCCTGGATGATCCAAAGGACTGAGTATCTTGCGCCGCGTGGCCGTGTTGACCAAATAATCGATTATCGGATGATGTTTATAGGTATGCGTGACGCGTCCAAAGCAACCAGTAGGCGATTCGGGGTCGCAAGACCCTTCGTTTTTAAATTGATGGTTGTGAAGGTCTTCGATCGGGTTTGTCCTTGAATGCCGCTTTTATGACGATTTTAAATCGTGATAGGCGTATTGTGGCGGAGTATGAGGCTGCGTCTCGGCTCTTAAGTCTGATCCCAGGTTCGGTGAGCCTAGGTGTGGCAAACGTCGTCGGGCTTATTGCATTCATGTGTTCTCCACGCAAGCGGCAGTTGGTGCGGGACAACGTCCTTCGAGCGACAGAGGGACGTGCCGAGAGTTTTGGCGGGTATTTGCTGACACTGCGTGCATATCTGTCTTATTCGCGCTATTGGGTGGAAGCACTTGCGCTGGGACGAATGACGCGCAAAGAGCTGAACTCAAGAATGGGATTCCACGGTTTTCAGCACGTGTATGCAGCACTCGGTAAAGGAAAGGGCGCGATATTTGCGACTCCCCATATGGGTAATTGGGATTTTGGGGCAGCTTGGCTTGCATCTTCAGGAATTCCTATAACAGCCGTCATGGAGGAGCTGGAGCCTAAAGAGCTTCTGGAGTGGTTTGCTTCTCACCGAACTGGTTTTGGCGTTCGGGCAGTTCCAGCCTCTAGCTCAGCTTTTGGTGAACTGGCTAGGGCTCTTTCGAAAAACCAGGTCGTAGCCTTGGTGGCTGATCGCGATGTGTCTAACTCTGGACTCATGGTTCCGTTTTTCGGAGAAAAAGCATCAGTGCCCCAGGGTGTAGCTCTGCTGTCATTGAGGACCGGAGCGCCCATTATCCCCGCGGCGGTATATCTTTTGCCGGGAGGATGTCATTATGCACTTGTCAGGGATCCGATTACATTCGCCCGATCCGGTGATCTCAAAAACGACGTTCTCAAGCTGACGGAGCTGATCGTGGCTAGTTTCGAAAGTTTGATCCGGGCCGATCCGAGCCAATGGCACCTTTTCCAGCCGAACTGGCCTTCCCAGATTGGCGATGCTAGCCCAGACTCTACCATATAGTGCAGTTGGAACATTTAATGGACGGAGCGAATGATTAGGTGAAGATTGCCGAGCTGTGCCCTTATAGTCTTTCGGTACCCGGCGGGGTGCAAGGCCAGGTAATTGCGTTAGCGCGTTCGATGCGCCGCATGGGTCACGATCTGGATATAATCGCCCCTTCGGATTCATTGTCTGGAGCCGAGTCTGTTCGAAGTATTGGGCGATCTATCAGGGTTCCTGCAAATGGTTCCCGCGCCCCCGTAGGGATCTCCCCTTTAGCATTGGCTCGAACGGCGATGATGGTTCGCGATGGCGGTTACGACGTCATTCATATTCATGAGCCATTTGCTCCGGGTCCCTCCCTGGTAGCTCTGGCAGTAGCGGGAGTTCCAGTAGTAGGAACCTTTCACCGTCAAGGGGTCACACTGCCCTACAGAGGCTTAGGTTGGATGTTTTCGGGGCTCGGAAAGCGTCTCAGCATGCGGTTTGCCGTGTCTGTCGATGCGATGTTGACTGCTAAAAGTGTTTTTGGTGGCGAGTATCAAGTTGTCGGGAATGGCGTTGACCTTGATGCCTTCGAAAATACCCCTACGTGGTCAAGAGACAATCCAACAGTCTTCTTTATTGGCCGGCACGAGCACAGGAAGGGATTGGAAGTCCTTATTAGGGCCTTTATGGAAATTTCGGACTCTGACCTGACATGTTGGATTGCTGGAGATGGTCCGCAGACGCCATATTTGCAGTCGCTGTCCTCTCGTGACAAGCGAATTGTTTGGCTTGGCCGGGTGACAGAGGCTGAGGGGATTGCGAGAATGAAAGCGGCTGACGTTGTTTGTGCCCCTTCTTTGTATGGCGAGTCGTTTGGGGTTGTGCTCCTTGAGGGAATGGCCGCGGGATCTCTCGTTGTCGCCACAGATATCGCAGGCTATCGTGGTGTAGCTAGAGATAACGTTGAGGCGATTTTGGTTCCTCCGAACGATATCGCGCTCCTTCGCAACGCACTTGTGAGAGCTCTCGCCTCTGACGACCTTGCCGACGCAATTCGTCGAAACGGCAGGAAGCGTGCTTTGGAATTTTCAATCGAGAATCTTGCTAAGACTTATTTGGATAGCTTTGCTACGCTGAATGCGTAAAAAATCCCATAGAATCGGAGACCATGCCTAGATCGTCTATTCATTACCAGATCTGGGGAGATGTCGGGCAGTTTGACAACCGCAAGGCCGTAGTCGAGACTGTCTTCTATTATCTGGCGTTCGTGTTGGTGACTGGGGCGATTTTCGCGACGCTGATCTCCCGTCTGCTCATATTGTTCCACGTATTTGATTATCTGGGCTGGGCGGCAATTGCGGGGTTTGGATTTTCAGCTCTCGTAGCAGCGTTCGTGGGTTTCCGGGCGGCCTCAAACGGAACGAAGGGACTCGAATTGCAGCGGGTTGACATAGAGAAGGCCCCGAGTTTGATGAACCTAACAGAGGGTTTGTGTCTAACCATTGGAATCGAAATGCCGAGGGTCTTTGAGCTCAATGAGCAACAAATCAATATCGGGGCGTTTTCTGTCGGCAATACCAGGTCAGTTCTTGTGGTTACGACTGGTGCTATCAACGCTTTTTCGAGACTTGAATTCGAGGCGATGATTGCCAGAGAGCTTGTGCGCACTAGGTCAGGTCAGATATTTTTCGAAGCGCGTGTGAGGGCGCTGCAAAGGCTTCTTGCGCCCCTAGCTGCTTTCATTGTTCCCAGAAGGCAGTCTGCCTTAATTACGTCACGACTAGTTGCCGGTGATCTAGGGGGCGTGTTTTTCACTCGTTACCCAATTGCAATGATTTCAGCTCTGGAAAAGATGGAGCAAGATGCCAAGTCGCGAAGTTATGGTGCAAATTTGCGCCGTCGGGTGCTTGCGCCGTATTGGGCCCATCCAGAGCTTGAAGACGCTGGCATGGGTGCGCGGCTTTCGGAGCTCAGAACTTTCTAGCCGCGTTAATCGTCAATCAAACTGGGAGTAACAACTTATGAGTTTTCGCAAAATCGTTGCCATTGGGACAGTTGGGCTAATTAGTGCTTCCTGCGGATCGGCGTCGTCAAGTTCCCCAGTAACTTCTTCCACGGCTCAGGTCATCCTTCCGTCAACGACAACGACCTCCACCCCGACGGATTTGTCTCCTTTGACTGGACTCGCATATACCAATCCTGCCGATGGGCTGAGACCGGTGATAATGGCGAAGATCGATAACGCTCCTCAGGCTTGGCCTCAATCTGGCCTTTTGCATTCAGATGTTATTTACGAAGAGATGGTTGAGGGTGGCTACACCAGGTATATGGCGGTTTTCCAATCGCACAATGCGTCGGTTTTAGGTCCCATAAGATCTGTAAGGGCATCCGACGCTGACATTGCGGCACCTCTGGCAGGATTCTTTGCATACTCTGGCGGGATTCCCGCCTTTGTGACCGACATTCGAGAGTCAGGGATCACCGACGTTGGTGCGTATGTGCTGGGAGGCGCGTATTACAGACTTTCTAGTCGGCTTGCGCCGCACAATCTGTATACATCCACCACTGTGCTCTATGCAGATGCGAAGAATGCGGGGTT
>DAHVOF010000046.1 GCA_027318945.1 Actinomycetota bacterium
AGTCTCCGAATCTTCGCAACCATGTTCCGTTCTACCCCAAGAAACGCTGAGCACTGAACTCAGCCAATATCATTCCAAGATCATATTCGCTAGCCATAAAGCGCAACTGGAGTTAAATCCAAGGCCTTCAAAAGTCCGACAATCTTCCCTCAGTAAGTCCGCAGCCCGATAATAAGCTCAACCCTTCTGGGACATGAATCCGACCAGGCTTCGGATTTCGCTCAAATACTGCCCCGCCAAGCATCACACTTTCGCGTGAGACTGCAAAGGGTGGCTCAGACACTCGCATCCTCACCACCCTTGACATCTTGTGTTAACTCATGATTACGGAATAGCTACTCCGACAACCGGCTCGAACAGGTACTTGCCACCCATCGAACCCTGGAATACCGCATCACCAAAGGAGAAGATTCCTCCGTCAGAAGCAACCTCCCAGTACCCTTGCCCATCAGAGGTAGGTACTATGCCAACCATCGGCTTGTTGAGTGCCTTCCCGCCCATTGATCCCTCAAAGGTTGCGCTTCCGAAAGTGAACACTCCACCATCTGAAGCAACCAACCAGTACCCTTGACCAGATGGAGCAGCAGCAATGCCGACAACCGGCTTGTTGAGCGACTTGCCGCCCATCGAGCCCTGGAACGTCGCGTCACCGAATGAGAATATTCCACCGTCGGACGCAGCTAACCAGTAACCAAGGCCGTCGGGAGTCGCTGCTATCCCAACCACAGGAGCGTTGAGATGCTTGCCGGCCATTGACCCGTAAGAGACGGCATTACCAAACGGATACACCGCACCGTCGCTACCAACCAGCCAGTAACCCTGGCCATCGGGAGTCGCTGCTATACCAACTATCGGAGCGGTTATCGTCTTTCCACCCATCGATCCGTAGAAGGTAGCATTGCCGAAGGTGAACACTCCACCGTCAGAGGCAACCAGCCAGTAGCCTTTGCCACCAGGAGTCGCCGCCATGCCGACGACTGGCTTATTCAGGGTCTTGCCGCCCATCGAACCTTCAAAGGTCGCACTGCCAAAGGTGAAGACACCTCCATCGGAAGCAACCTCCCAGTAGCCTTGTGCCGCAGATGTAGTCGTCGAAGACTGGGTAATGACGGCGATCTGAGTACCAGTCAAATCCGACAAAGACGGGCTCGACGTTGAGGTGATTATGGCGGTGATACAGCCAGTGCTGTAGGTGGTCACATTGGCATTCGAGAACGTCACCCAGCTCGATCCGTTATACCAGGCCAGACTATTACCTGCTCCAGTGTTGCACACCTGCACGTTGATAGATGTAAAGGAGCTACCCGCTGCAACACGGATATCCTCATAAATGCCAACGGCTCCCTGTGGAGGCGCGGTGGTCGGGTTGGAACTAAACGCCGAAACGGTCAAGGCACCAGCTCCATTACCTTGGACTGTGAGGGTGTTCACCGTTGCAACCGCCGTGCCAGACGCCGAACTTGACGACGCAGACTGGGATGCCACAGACCCGGCTGGCGCCGCGGGAGGAGTTAAACCAGAAGACGTTGTGGGACAGTTTGTTCCGGTGCCATACCCATACCCAGGCGCACCAGTTGTAGGATTAGTGCCGTAGCCGTAGCCGTAGCCACAGCCCGCTTGATTGTAGTCGGCGGGAGAGCTGCCAGCAAGCAACCCACTTGTCGCGATTCCACCGCCAACTAGCACCACCAAAGCAGCCGGCAAGATCTTACTTGCTGAAATCTTCATTACGCGCCTCTCTGTTCGTTCGTCGCGTACGCCCCATCTTCAAGCGCCCGTAGTAAATCGTCCAAAACAGGAAATCCGTTACACTGGCTCACAAACCTGAATAAGAGCCAAAATACCACGAATAATGTTAACCACTATTCGATGCGAAATCAATACATTTCAACTAGATTTCTCATAAATTTACAGCGTTTCATCCTTTGTTACCAGGGCGAATTCTTCGTAAAACTGAGTTTCCGGCTCGATCAGAAGTAAAAAGGAAGGTTAGATAGACTCGTCCTCGGGTTGACCAAGTCGGCAATCTCTACGATCATTCGCGCAGGTATGAGCAATCCTTCACTTGAAAAGCTGGTCGAAATCCTGGATCTCGAACGACTCAATGACAACAACTTCGCAGGTAAAAGCCCGCAAGATGGCCGAAAGAGGATCTTTGGAGGCCAGGTCGCCAGCCAAGCCTTGATCGCTGCCGGAAGAACCGTCAGCGTTGGAACAGCCAATTCGCTGCACGCCTACTTCTTGAGACCCGGAGACGTAAAGACGCCGATCATCTATGAGGTTGACCGAATCAGAGATGGTGCCAGCTTCACTACTCGTCGTGTCATTGCCACTCAGAGAGACCAAGCGATATTCACGATGGCTGTTTCATTTCATAAGGATGAGGAAGGACTCTCTCACCAGCTTCTAATGCCAAAGGTGCCAGAGCCCGAATCGCTTCCTACATTCAAAGAAAGAATGGCGCCGTGGGCAGATCAACTCGGCGACTGGAACGAAAGGCTTAGGCCTCTCGAGCAAAGATATGTGAATCCTCCCCAGTTCGATGTTCGAGAACAACCAAGAGAGCCGCGGCAACATGTTTGGGTGAGAGCGGATGGAGCACTTCCTGATGACCCGCTACTTCACGCTGCCATCATGACCTATGCCTCGGATATGTCTCTTCTTGACTCTGCGATGCTTCCAAACCGGATTTCAAGACTCACGCCGAATCTGATTCTTGCCTCTCTCGATCACTCTGTTTGGTTCCATCGTCCGTTCCGTGTTGACGAATGGTTCCTCATCGACCAGGAGTCGCCCGTTTCCTATGGGGGACGTGCGCTCGTTCGGGGAAACGTATTCAGCCGTGACGGCAGGCTCATCGCATCCGTAGCTCAAGAGGGCCTGTTTCGTCTGGCCACCCCCAAGTAATACAATTCAAAATAAAGACGTGTCGCCGATCACTTCAAACCGCTGGCGATTAGCCTGACAGCTGAACTGGCTAGGCAGATGCCTCGGGAACATCGAAAAGCTCGTCTCTCTCTCTTTCGTCCGGCTTTACGTAGTAACCCCTGCCATACATCTTCTCGAAGGACGAGATGATCTCATCGAGAGGAAGATCGGCGTAGCTTCCCCTCTGGCCGACGTATTCCATGTGTCTCTGGCCATCTACGGAGAACTCGTGGAACAACGTGTCGTGATAGCCGTCGAACTCCAGAGGATGAACTCCGAATCGCTCACACATCTCTATGTTGAAAGCAGGTGTAGCTTTCACCCATGTATTGTGCATCCAAAACTCTACGAAGCCATGAAAGATGAAGGTGCCGGAACCAAGCTGAACAAGAAGCTTCTCACTTGCAAGGTGATTCTTGACATCGGCAAAACCAAGTCGTGCCGGAATCCCAGCTGCTCTTGCCAGCGCAGCGAGCAGAACCGCTTTGGGAATGCAGTAGGCCACCCTACGTCTTAGAACGTCGCTGGCTTTGTAGTCAATGGGATCGTTGGTGATCGAGTAGGGATCATAGCGGACCCCGTCGCGGACAGCCAAAAACAGCTTTACCGCTTTCTCTTCATCAGTAACGCATCCTTGGGACACTTGAGTGGCAAAAGAAATGATCTCCGGATTGTCTGAGTCAATGAACCAGGTTGGAGAAAGGTATTCGCTGAACTGTTCGGAATTGCTCATTTCCAGAGTCTATTTCAAAGCTGGACACAACGCCAAGATCAAGCGCGTCCCAAAGGCATCTCAAGAGGTCACGCCAAAGCAATCAATATCCAAGGCCCACCTGACCCCATGATGCCGATGACTCTGCAGTGCTCCTTTTCAAGTACCCTCCCAGCAACAAATTCCCCAGCCTAAGCAATTGGGCATCCGGCGCCAACTCGCACCGTTGGAGACAACTGAAGCCAAGCTTGGCCCAGATCCATCAGCAAAGGACTGTTCGACATGAATCAATGGTGCTAAACCCGATGGAAAAGAAGTCTTCTAAATCAATCCCGATCAAGCGAATCGCGGACATACTGACGGATTGCTCAATATCTCTGACGTGCAAAACCGCCCTTGGACTCATTCACGGACTGCGGCGAAGCAGGGCTGCAAATCTGCTGTTCTACAGCCAAAGCTCTTTTTCTGAGGCTTTTGCGTACCCGAGGTTCCGATATCCAGCCTCACGCTTGGAGGCCATCCTGGCAAGAATGGGTTCATCATCGACATAATCAAAGATGACCACTTCCCGCTTGAGATGATGGGCCCTGTGCAGCCTGCCCGAGTATTGCGCTAGCGTGCCACGCCAAGAGACCGGAAGCGTGAGAAATAACGTATCCAACCTCGGATCATCAAATCCCTCCCCGAGGTACCGGCCAGTCGCAACTATCACTCGCTCTTGATCTTCCGAAATCACTCTGATCGACTCTGCCGCGCTCCTGGCGGCTCGAGTCCCCAAACCACCGTGGAGCGCAATGACGTTGCTCAACCGTTTCGACAGCTCGTCAGAGAGCAAGCTCAGATGATCCCTGCGCTCGGTTATCACAATCGGCGAACGCCCAGAGCTAACCGCTGCCACGACGTCGTCGACTATCTGGGCGTTTCGTCGCTCATGGTGCGACAGATAGGCGTAGAGCTCCGCAATGCTTGGCTTCGCCGACTGGCCGTCAGTTTCATAGCGAACACCTGTGCTTCTAATGAAGTATTTGTGTTCAAATGAATGCTTCGCTGCCTGTGTCTTCGCCCTGATGGAATAGCGTATTGGACCGCACTGCATGAAGATGATCGGGTGATGGCCGTCCCTGCGAGTCGGAGTGGCGGAGAGTCCAAGAACATATCTTGCCTTGGCTTCGCGCGCGATCGCCTCGAAGCTGACCGCTGATATGTGGTGACACTCGTCCACGATCAGGTGACCGTAATCAGCCACCATGTCAGACACCACTCCTTTTTGAATCAGGCTCTGGATGACTGCAACGTCGATGATGCCGGTAGGCTTTCTCTTACCTCCCCCGATGACACCCACGCATGAGGGATCGATGTCAAGAAAGCTCTTCAGCTGAGCCATCCACTGCTCGGCAAGCTGCTTTCTGTGCACCAGGATTAGGGTGTTTGTCCCTCGCTCTGCGACCATCTTCGCAGCCACCACGGTCTTGCCGAATGCCGTTGCCGCAGCAAGCACTCCCGCATCGTGGGGGGCTAATGCAGAAACAGCCTGGACCTGATCAGGTGTCAGCTCTCCGAGAAATTGAGCTGCAAGCGGAGTGCCGTTCTGGCGTTTGTCACTTATCTCAGCCTTGATGCCGACGCCCTCTAGCAGTTCCATCAGACCCTCAAGACATCCGCGGGGCAACGACAGGTGATTCGTGAAAAGCTGGCCTGAGAAGATGACACGCGGGATGCCAAACACCGAGAACCTCATGGCCTGCGCTGCATAGAACTCGGGATTCTGAAACGCCGCAAGCCGCGCCATCCGGCTCACCAGCCCGGGAGGAAGCTCGGATCTTTCTATATATATCTGGTTTGCGAGAACCAATTTTACTGAACTGGGGAGCTTTCCCTCAATCGGCGGGTCAAAAGTGCGGTGTGACGGAAGCGCCTTCCAGGGTTCGTCGTCTTCTCTCGTACTAGTAGGAAGCGGAATAGCCAGCCCGAGATCGGCCGCAGCATTGTCTCGCAAGATCTGGCTTAGACGGACCGAAGGGATCCGGCGAAGCGACGAGAGGTAGGCCCATTGGTCGTCATGCGGAGTGAAATCATCATCGACGAAGAGACTGTTTCCCGATTGTCGTGGCCGGCTCTGAAGCGGCAGTGCGATCAGGTTTCCAAATCCGCCGACGGGCATCGTATCCTGGCTCGGAAAGATCCGGTCGTAAGATCCGAAGCCCAAATCGGGACGGCGATCCAAGGTCATGGTAACAAGCGTTGCCGCTAGGCGTCTGGCATCGGCGGCAAGAACAGGCTGCTCGAAGAAAAGCCACGCGTGGGCCCCGTTGCCCGAACGCGAGCGCTCCACCGCTACATCGATAGAGTTCGAGCGAGCGGTTTCACGGAAAGCTGCGATGTCTTCCATCCATGTCGACTTGTCAAAGTCAACCGCAGCGAACCAGCACCTATCGTCTAGC
>DAHVOF010000049.1 GCA_027318945.1 Actinomycetota bacterium
ATCAGCTGGTCGAGCGAGGCGCCGGCCTCGACAAGGAGCACGCCGGTAGAAGCGTCAAAATGCAGTACGTGATTCCAAACTGTGGTGTCTATAAATGAACCGCCGGACAACTGCGCAGCATCGTTGTAGCTCCTTCCCAACCCTCGGGAAATCACACCTGACGCCGACAATGCCTTCAGCATCGCCGGCCAGTCGGAATTTGCAGGCAGTTCCAGCCTGGAACTCATTCCCGGTCTTGTCCGGCCCCATCCTGTCAGAATTCTTGTGTTTCCTGTTGCCATTCATCCTCGCCGTTTCTGACGCGTATCAGGCGCATGTTCACGCATGATCTGTACTACCTGCTCAGGTATATTCCGATTACCAGCACGGCCATCCATATCGCGCCAACGATCTGTAGAAATCTATCAGACATGAGCACATCCTCCGGGGCACCCCCATGGCCTTGTTCGACAAGGAGCGCATAGCGCAGAATGGCTGCGACAAAAAATAGAATTGAGCTCTCTATCCATAGCGCGCCCTTCGGCGCCGAGGCACCTTTCTCGAACGCCCAAAGGCAATATGCAGTTATCGCAACCCCTGAGGACAGGGTGCGGGCGTAATTGAGAAAATCAATCGGATACTTGCCAAGGGATGCCCTATGGTTTGAAGCCTCTTCGCCAAGCAGCTCCGCCTCCGCGTATCGCTTTCCTACCACAATGAATAGCGAGCTGAATGCAGCTACAATCACGAACCAGTTTGAGAGGGGAACATGATCAGCGACTCCTCCGGCTATCGCTCTGAGCAGGAAGCCAAGCGCAACTACCAGTATGTCAACTATAGGTTCGTGCTTAAGAAAGGTCGAGTAGGCAACGTTCATCACCAGATAGATGCAGATGACAAGGCCTAACCCATTGGTGTCCAGCAGAAACGACATGACTATTCCGCCGACCGCCGCAATGAACGCCAGGACGAGAGCCACGGGCACGGCTACTTGCCCAGCAGCTATCGGCCGCGTGGACTTCTTTGGGTGCGATCTGTCCCTCTCCGCGTCGACTACATCGTTTATCAAATAGACGCTGGCGGCGACAAGGGTAAATGCGACAAACGCAATTATGGATGGTTCTAGGATCTTCCGGTCGGAGATCGAACCGGCTGCCAAAGGCGCAGCGAAAACAAGCAGGTTTTTTACCCACTGCTTAGGCCGGACCGAAACGATCAATGCGCGAGCAAGATTGCGTCGGTGCTGGGGCGAGGCAATAGCGCGTTCCATTTTGACCATGTAAACTCAATTTTCCTGGTTCTGGGCTTTCGCCCTTGCTAATTATTCTTGGCACCAATTTCAGGCCTGGATCCACCTTAGTGAATTATTCTCCAATCACACGGACGAATGATGGTTGCCTGGGGAACAGTCTGTTGTCTCGCAGAAGTGATAGTGCCCGATACCTTCGAGAATGCCGAAGGCATGTGAGGATTTGGCGAAATAGATCTGATGGTGTCCGCGAAGGTGCTCGATTTCAGGACTGTAGTTTCCGACCACCACTCCGAGGGTACGCCCCTCCAGCATTTCTTCGTCATTTCCCGAGTCGCCAGCGACAAGTATCTTTTCGAGCGGTACGCTCCATTTGTATGAGAGGTAGCGAATGGCCCGCCCTTTCGATGCCCTGAGAGGGAGCACGTCGAGGAATGCGCCATGGGAATAGATTAAATTCGCTCTGAGGCCCTGCGCAGAGAGAACGCCGGCTATCTCTTCGATCGAGGGCATCTTAGAGTTCGTGTCATACGAGATCTTGAACTCCCTTTGATTTTGCTTTGCCTGGAGAGCTAGGCCCGGGACATCCCGCAGCGCAAGTGCCACGTCGAGCCTGCGCCAGGAATAATGGATGTGGGTTGCCCATCCGGAGTCAGCAAGCATCCGCGGGCCGTAATGTATCTCGCTGCCTACTGAGCTAATTATCACCTCTGGAGTGGGCACGCCATTTTCGTGGAGAACGCTAAGCGCATCTTCCAAGGATCTTCCAGTTGCGACGGCGAAAATCGTGCCATCTCGATGAACGTCGATCCATTCGAGAAGCTTTTGCAGTCCTTGCTTGTCGCCTATCAGCACATTGTCGATATCAAGTGCGAGCATGCGATTCGCACTGAGCATCGGCGGTTTATGGAGCAGCTCGATACGGTGGCGGGCCGATTTTCTATTGCCCCGGATTATCTGGCGGATCTCCTTGAGATATTTTCTGACGTGAGCGTCCCAGGCATAGTGGTTCTTCACTCCAGCAAGACCGTTTCTCGCCCACTGGCGCCATTTCGGACCGGCCGTGACAACGGCGAGTAGTGCCTCTGAAAGCGCGTCGAAGTTCAGCGTTTCTACGAGAAGCCCGTTGCGGCAATGGCGAATGATATCTACTGGCCCCCCATCGTCAGGGGCGACGATGGGAACTCCGCTGGCGGCAGCCTCCAGCAGCGTGAGCCCGAAAGCTTCCGTAATTGCCGAGTTGACGAAAACGCCTCTTCGCCTAGCGGCGAACCGGAACAAATCCGGTACCTCGTCGGGCAGATGATGCTTCGGCAAGGACACCTTTCCATTCAACGAATAGTCGTCCATCAAAATGAGAATATTTTTCAGAATCTCTGCCACGCTCTCCTCGAGATCGGAGATGCGATCTCTGTTGCCTGCCACAATCACCAGGTTGGCGCGATGCTTAAGTTCTGGATTTTTGCCGTAGGCTTCGACCAGACCCTCCAGATTTTTGCGGCGGTCGGCTCTAGCTACTGTAAGGATCATCGGTTTGTTTGGCTTTGTCAAAAAGCGATCTACTTCTATCTGAATTGCTTCTGCAGGTTGCCAGTCCTTATCGGGGGGATGGAATCTTGACAGGTCGAGCCCGGGCGGAATGACTTTGATCCTGTTGGGGCGAGCGCGTTCGTAGAGGCCGTATTGCTGGTCTGCCTCTTGGCGAGTGCTGGCAATGATCATTGCTGCCTGGTCGAGTACCTGCTCTTCTATTTCGATACGGCGGCTGATTTTGAACCGCCGCTCTATCTGCGTCTGGCTCATTCCACCTTCCCGCAAGTATTGCTGTTTTACGCGGCCTAGCGAATGGCCAGTGTGAACTTGGGGAATGTTCAGCATGCCTGACAGCTGGAGGCCAACGTATCCCGCATCGGCATAGTGCGTGTGAATTACATCGGGTAACCTATCTTGTGCCTTGAAGTGCTGCAGGGCCCTGTCGACGAATTCGTCGAGGTAAGGCCATAGGGCCTCCTTTCTGATATAGCGTTTGGGACCACAGCGAAGTCTGACTATGCGTGAGTTCGGAGATAGTTGCTCCATGTCGATCGCATATTCGTTAGAGATCGCCGGACCTTCAACCTTTCTAGTGAGCAGGTCGACTTTTTCAATTCCCGAATTCTCAGCGAGGGCTCGCACCAGATCCAACACATAGCCCACTTGCCCACCCGTGTCAGGATCGCGACCGAGTTCTGGCTCTTTGGCTCGAATCAGTCCGTGGACACTAATCATGCAAAGGTAAAGACCTTTTTCTTCGATGAGAGTCTCTCCTGGTCGGTCGGATAATTTCTTGGCGGTCGTCAGACCTAATTGAACTGAGCTCGCGGCCCAGTAAGCGTCGCTAGTCACTGTAGCAACGAGCCAGCGGGCTGCGCAAGGTATCCCAAGCTCGCGTTATTGGATTATTTCGAAATATGCCACCGTGAACTGGGGAGATGCAATTTCGGGTGAATCATTGGATTGCTTGGAAGGTTGCGCGTATTACGCATTGGTATGCCATCGAGGCCAGGATTAGAGGTTGCGAAGGTACTGTCATGGAAGTCTGGGTGCGCGGATGCAATTGTCCTCCACCTAATAATTACGAGTAACCCCACGGCACGTACTTCCCCCCGCTTTCAGGGCTAACGCCCGATCCAAAGTCAAGGGGGAGAACTCCGGGGAACTTTTCGGGTTTCCTTTCCTGTGTCAGCAGAGCCTCCGCGGTTGATATCGCATTTACCGAGATCGTGATGGTGAAAGCGAGCGCGCATCGGAGAAATTTGCTGGCATACGCTTGTCTCCTG
>DAHVOF010000050.1 GCA_027318945.1 Actinomycetota bacterium
GGCACTGATAAAGAGTCTGGAAATGCAGGGTGTCGAAGTCATGTTCGGGCTTCCCGGCGGTGCCATCTTGCCTGTATACGACCCGATCATCGATTCTCCAATAAGGCACATTCTTGTTCGCCACGAGCAGGGGGCTGGCCACATGGCTGAGGGCTATGCTCATGCTACCGGACGGCCGGGAGTGGCAATGGTTACGTCGGGGCCCGCGGCAACGAACATTGTCACCCCGCTGGCCGATGCCTACATGGACTCTGTCCCCATTGTCGTGATAACAGGCCAGGTTGCGACTGCATCCATAGGGACCGATGCGTTCCAGGAGGCGGATATAACGGGAATTACGATGAGCGTGACAAAGCACAACTGGCTTGTCACCGATGCGAACGATATTCCCACAGTCGTGGCTGAGGCATTTCACGTAGCTACCACGGGAAGACCTGGACCCGTGCTCATCGATTTTCCGAAGGATGTCGCCAATGCTGAGATGGATTGGTACTGGCCTCCTGCTGTGGATATGCCCGGTTATAAACCGAACTCGAGGGGCCACTCGAAGATGATCGCAGCTGCAATAAAGATGATGTACGAAGCGGAGAGGCCAGTATTCTACGTGGGCGGTGGCGTCCTGAATGCTCGCGGCTCGGAGGCGCTCGCAGAGTTGGTAGAGCTGACGGGAATTCCGGTTGTCACCACTTTGATGGCCAGGGGGGCATTTCCCGATGATCACCCATTATGTCTGGGCATGCCTGGGATGCATGGAAATTATACCGCCGTCACCTCGATGCAACAGGCGGACCTTTTAATAGCTTTGGGAAGCCGGTTTGATGACCGTGTAACCGGAAAGCTGGATGGTTTTGCACCGCATGCGAAGGTCATACATGTGGACATAGATCCGGCCGAGCTGGGCAAGTTGAGGCGGCCTGATGTTCCGATCGTTGGGGATTGCAAGAGTGTGATAGAAGATATAGTGCGGGCAATCAAATCGGATCCCGATGCTTACCAGCGTCGGGTGGACATTGGCAGTTGGATCCAAACCATCAAGGAATGGCGAGACAAGTATCCGCTCAATTACGAACAACCAACTTTGTCTGGGGTGCTAAAGCCGCAGTATGTTATCGAGAAGCTGCGCGACGCGAATCCAGCTGACACAATTTTGGTTTCAGGAGTTGGGCAGCACCAGATGTGGGCTTCGCAATATTGGAAGTTCAATCACCCTTACACCTGGATCAACTCCGGCGGGTTGGGGACGATGGGTTTTGCCGTCCCGGCGGCGATTGGTGCCAAGGTGGGCAAGCCTGATCGTGTCGTATGGGCGGTTGATGGCGATGGTTGTTTCCAGATGACTGCACAGGAGCTAGTAACGGCTTCGATGGAGAGAATACCGATCAAAGTTGCCCTCCTGAACAACTCGTACCTGGGAATGGTTCGCCAGTGGCAGGAGATGTTTTACGGCGAGCGTTATTCAGAGGTTTACTTGTCGCCCGATCTACCTGACTACGTGAAGTGGGCAGAAGCGATGGGATGCGCGTCTTTCAGAGTGGAGAATGCGGAGGAAGTTGGACCAGCCATAGATAAAGCCAACGAGATAAACGATCGTCCTGTTGTCGTGGAGTTTCGCACTGATTCGAGTGAGAAGGTTTTCCCCATGGTTCCGGCGGGAGTTTCCAACGACAATATTATTCTTGGGCCGGAAGGCGTGAACGCAAAATGACTATTTCATACATTCCAGGAAACGGGTCGTTGACAGATTCGTTAGAGAAGCCGGGCGTTATGCATCATCATGTGCTGTCCGTTCTCGTCGAAAACAGAGCTGGCGTACTTGCGCGGATAGCGCAGCTTTTTTCACGAAGAGGCTACAACATTTTCTCTTTGGCGGTGGCACCGACCGATGACAGCCGTTTCTCACGGATAACGATAGTGGTGGATGTGGACTCGGCTCCTTTGGAGCAGATCACCAAGCAGCTGCACAAGTTGATCAACGTAATCAAGATCTCAGAACTCGATCCGGCAGATTCGGTGGAGTGTGAACTGTTGGTGGCCACAGTAAACGCGGATATAAGTGCTCGTGGCCACGTTATGGAGTTGGTGGCACTCTTTGACGGAAAGATAATCGACGTTGGAAATGACAAGTTGACCGTTTTAGTCACTGGAGAGCCAGGAAGGGTGGATAACTTTTCCGAGCTGCTTTCAAGCTTCGGAATTGTCGAGCTGCAGAGAACAGGACGGGTGGCACTGGCTAAGCTTGAGCGTCAGTCAAACAAATTGAAGAATACTACTGGGAGGGCTGGCTGAGATGGCCACTTTGTATTATGAGTCAGATGCCGACGCTTCGCTGATGCAGGGGAAGAAGGTTGCCATCATCGGTTATGGGTCGCAGGGGCATGCGCATGCGCTCAATCTTGCGGATTCGGGAATCGATGTAGTGGTTGGACTGAAGGAAGGATCGTCATCTCGCGGAAAAGCGGAGAATGCTGGCCTCAAGGTTGCAAGTGTTGCCGATGCCGTAAAGGATGCTGATCTAGTGATGATTCTCGCTCCAGACACCGCTCAGGCTGCAATATATGATTCACATGTTGCTCCTAATCTAAAAAGTGGAGCTGCGCTTGCCTTTGCTCACGGATTCAATATCCGCTATGAGCAAATTAAGCCATCGGCCGACGTGGATGTCATCATGATTGCTCCCAAGGGGCCCGGTCATTTAGTGCGCAGGACGTATGTCGAGGGAGGCGGGATCCCGTCATTGATCGCCGTTGCACAAGACGCTAGCGGCAAGGCGAAGCAGATTGCCCTCAGCTATGCCCATGGCATAGGTTCCACTCGGGCCGGAGTACTGGAGACGACGTTTGCCGAGGAGACAGAGACAGATCTCTTTGGTGAGCAGGTGGTGTTATGTGGAGGCCTTGCATCGCTTGTGACCGCCGGATATGAAACCCTCGTCCGCAACGGGTACCAGCCTGAATCGGCATATTTCGAGTGTCTTCACGAGCTGAAGTTGATTGTGGACCTCCTTTACGAGAATGGTCTGTCCGGTATGTGGTTCTCGGTGTCTGAAACGGCAGAATGGGGTGGGCTCGTTACGGGTCCCCGAATTATTAATGATGCCGTGAAGTCTGAGATGCAGGCGGTCCTGGATGAAATTCGTAACGGAAAATTTGCTCAGGAATGGGTTGAGGAGAATAAGAACGGTCAACCGAGATTCGACGAGTTGAGAAAGGCTGCTGCGGCGCATCCTATTGAAGCCGTCGGGGCTCAGCTTCGCGCAATGATGCCGTTCATGAAGTCCGGCCGACCGGGTCTCAAGGACGTTTCAGGGGGCTAATGGCACAGGTTGTTGGAGTCGAGGCTCTGAGGGACCTGGCAAAGGCGCGCCGGCAGCATTTCGTAGAGAAGATCGACATCGTCAACGCCTTATACAAGGCTTACATGGTTGGAGCTGCTCTCTTGATTGGCGGCTCCCTTTTAGTCGGCTTGGTCCAGGCGGCTCCCCTTGGATCGGCTGTGCAAATGGAGGTCGTGAAGTTCGGACCATCCTATGTAGGGCTTGCCTTCGGGGCTTTCCTCTTTGCCGGTATTCGATCCGGTTCGAGAGGAGGGCCCTTGGCACTCCAGGGCGCCGATGTAAGAATGATCCTTCTCTCCGGTGTGCCGCGATCTCGCCTGCTCCGGTCGCGGGCTATCTCACAAATTCGCTCTGCTGCCGCTCCAGCTCTTTTGATTGGTGGTTTGGCGGGTGGCATTGCCCATCGCGCTCTTGGAGCTGGAACTCTGCGTGTTGTCGTCGAAGGGGCTGTGATCGGCTTGGCGGCAGTGATGGCATTTTTTGGGAGTGGATATATCGCGGCTGGCAAGGGAGTCGGGAAATGGCCTGCGACTGGGGCGGGGGTCTTGCTGCTGTTTTGGCCGGCATGGGATGTTTATGCCGGGCGAGCCTTTTTCCCCGGTAGCTGGCTTGGGAAAGCGTTGTTCGATCAGGACTACCTTCTCAATGCTGGCATAACCGTGCTGATTCTTTTGGCAGTACTTGCCGCAGGCATCTATTTTTTGCCAGGAATATCGCTTGAGAAGGTGGAGAACAGGGCGCGTTTGGTGGGGACGCTTCGGTTTGCCGCGACTATGCGTGATATCAGAACTGTAATACTCCTTAGGAGGCAGTTGTCGGAAGAACGCCCGCGAAGCGGAAGATCCTGGGTGTCAGCGGTTTCTTTTGGCCGCAGCCATACGGCCGTGGTTTCCAAGCGCTCGATAGAGTCTATGCTGAGGTGGCCCCTAGAGCGTATCATTCGGTTTGTGATCCTTGCCCTACTGGCTGGGATATCGGCTCGACTGATGTGGTCTGGTTCGCTTTTTCCTTTGGCCGTCGCAGTCCTTGCGCTTTATGTTGGGGCCACCGACCTACTGGAGCCGCTCTCTCAGCTCGCAGATCACCCAGACGCGGTCACGGGTATCGGAATACCTGTCGCCAGGGTGGAGTCTAGGCTGCTCTTGATTCCATTTGTAGGCATGATTCTCTTTGTGCTCATCGGTACCGCTGCTACTGCGGCGTTCTCGGGATTCGGGATCGCGCTGCATGTAGGTCTCATTAGCGCCATTCCCCTAGCTGCATCTGCCACGGCTGGGGCAGCTGTTGGAATTCTTCGTAATCGGAAGTCATCGAATTTGCCGGCGTTAATGCCAGAAGTAGTCGCAATGGCTTCCCTCATCGTCGAAATCTTGCCGTTCATAATTATCATGTCTGGTTTCGTGGCCATGGTGGACTCATACAATCTTCACGTGCTGAACACTTCGTTGATCGACACGACTGCAATATCAGCAGGTTCATTTTCACTTGTTTTCCCGCTAGCGGCATGGACTTGGATTAGGCGCAGAAACGAGTTTTCGCAGGTCAGTGGTTGAACAAGGAGTTATGGTGGCAAGTCGTACGGTCCTAGAGGTTAAGAAAGTAGC
>DAHVOF010000070.1 GCA_027318945.1 Actinomycetota bacterium
GAAATTGGTGGGAGCGAGTTAGCAGCATCGACGATCACCGACACGTCGTATCGGTGAGCTAGGCGAACCACCTCCACTATGTCCAGACCAAATTCAGACCGCTCATGCACATATCCAACTGCAGCAACCGTGCCTGCTGACAATTCGCTCTCGAGTTCCTCGCCAGGAATGAACTTTAGCGATCCGCCAGACAATTCGAACATTCGAGCGTAGGGATTCAGATGCGACTCCTGCAGCAGAATTGTGGAGGGACAACCTTCCTCCAACTTTGGCAGGTTCATCAAGAGCGACTGACTTTGCCTCCCTATACATACGGCAGATGAGAGAGCGATAGCAGAAGCAGCTCCCGAAGTGACGTGGCCGGCCTCTGACCCAGTGAAATCTGCAATCAGCTCGCTCGCGGCGCTCTGAAGCTCGCTGATCTTTACGAAATGCCTACTGGCCTCAACCATGGCGGAGACTACCTCACTCTCCATCAGAGTTCCGCCGAACTTCGTATAATCTCCAGCGGCGTTGATGACGGGCGTAACACCGTATCTGCCGTAAACATCCACAGTCCGTACCTCCTATACAGATCAGGCCATCCTGGGTGTTGCATGGGATGGCCCACGCAGTTCTCCGATGTGCCGCATGGTCCGGTTGGGGTCCGCCGGATTGCCAGTTCATCAACTGCGTGGGCCCTAGCTCAAGCCCTCATCAAGAGACGCTGGGGCTTTCTCGCGGCTAGAGCAGTAGACCTGACGCCTATGCGCCGAACCCTGCCGCTTTCCCGCCTGCTAAACCGTACTTGGGATTCCAGAAGGACGTCACTGGCACCGATTGAGTAAGCAAGCCCATGCTTACGAACATACTCTCTTCAGTCTTAAGCCAAGATGCCACTGTTCCGTTTTTATAGTCCGTTACAAGTTGTTTCGAAGGGACCAATACCGTCCCTTTTGCTCCAGGGGTGAGAGCGCTCACTGGCAATCTCACGAACTTGCTCACAACTGGAAGCATGGCCTGAGAGTTGTTGATGTAGTACTGGTTAGCCTGCAATTCAGCCTGCATGAAACGAGAAACCGCTCCAGGATGGGCAGCGACAAACGAAGGGTTTGCCACCCAGACATCGGTCAGCGCAACCTTGGGGTAGAAGGCCTTATCGCTCGCTATCACTTTTAAGCCGGGAATGCCGGACTTCATGGCTCCGATGTAGTGACCCCACACCGACGCTGTCGACGCTTTATGGCTGATCATGGCGATCACTGAACTCGACGGTGTGACGTTCTGTATATTCACCGAACTCAAGGAAAGTCCTACTTTCTTGAGTGCCAAGTAGAGAAGCATCTCTCCGGAGGTGCCGACTGGCGTAATGACCGTGTGACCCTTCAAATCCGAGACCGAACTAACCGACGGAGAGTCGGACACCAAGGCGTCATCCGCGCTAATGTCGTCCACTCCAATGACGTCGGCTCTGCCCTTCGCCGCAAGGTAAAGGGCACCTGGTCCTATGAACGCGATGTCAATATTCCCTGAAGCCATCGCGTCGATAGCCGGCGGTCCAGATTGAAACATCGTGGTGCTTACCTTAAGCCCGGCCTTTGAGAAATACCCTTGGTTCAGACCGACAGCCAAATTTTGAGCTCCGTCAAAACCATCGATGAATCCAACTGAAACCGATTCCGGTGCCTTAGCGGCGGTAGTTGCCGTAGAGGATGAGGAGGCTGGCGCCGCAGATCCACAAGCGGCTGCAAGCAGAGCCATAGACAGCGCCAACGCTGAAGGAAGGACAATCTTCCGGCTAAGCTGCACTCCCGAATCCATCCCTTTTGATCGAATCCGACGCTCAGAGCCTTTGTGCCTTTTCAAACATAGTGAGACCATTACAAACACCTGACTTTCATTTGACTAGTTGCTTTTATTACCTGGTTACCTGGGAGACCATCGGAACGAGAAGGGGAGGCTTCGCTGTCACTGCTTGTCATGCAAGGCGCTCCACAATTTGCGCCTTATCTCGCCAAACTCTTCGGTTATACGAACATCCGATGACCTGGGATAAGGCAAATCCACCGAAACATCGTTGACAATTTGTCCCGGGCTTCCCCCCATCACGAGAACTCGCTCCGCGAGAAAGATCGACTCGTCAATATCGTGCGTTATGAAGACGACTGTCGTTCGCCGATCGAACCACATCGCCACCAGTTCATCTTGAAGCCGGACCCGTGTCTCGGAGTCCAACGCGCCAAACGGCTCGTCCATGAGGAGAATGTCCGGCGCCACCGCATATGCCCTGGCAAGCGCGACCCTCTGCTTCATTCCGCCGGAAAGCTCCTTTGGAAACGCATTCTCCCATTGCTCCAAGCCCATTCGCTCCAGAAGCGAGTCTGAGACTTCCTTCTGCACGGTACTCGATCCACCTGCCATTCGGATTCCAAACTCGATGTTCTTCCGAACGGTAAGCCAGGGGAACAGAGCGTATTGCTGAAAGACAACGCCTCTCTGTGGACTGGGACCTTGCACCTTTGTACCATCGACCAGTACTTGGCCGGAAGTAGGTTTCACAAGTCCTGCAATCACGTTCAAGATGCTGGTCTTGCCACAGCCACTCGGCCCGATCACGGAAACGAAGGAACCCTGACCGATGCTCACATCAATTCCTTCGAAAACTGTGTGAACGGCCCCTTGCGCAGAGGTCAGCTTCAGTCCAATCTTATCCAAACGAAGCTTTGGCTCGTCAATCATCAGACTCATTTCTCTCCAACATCCTGCCACCTGCTGACGCGGCGATAGAAGATAAGGACCAGGCGGTCCATCGTGAACCCGAGCACCCCTATTGTGAAAATTCCTGCATAAACTACCGGGATCTCGAAAAGGGTGGAGGCCACCTGAATCATGTAGCCCAGCCCGTGCTGCGCTGCGATCAGCTCGGCAGCTATCAACGTCGTCCATGCCCCAGCAAGCCCCAGCCGAATACCGACAAAGATATGAGGCAAGGCCGAAGGGAGGATCACATAGCGGAACAGTTTGCTATTTTTCTCAACTCCAAGAACCCTGGCAGCTCGGATCAGTGTGGCATCTACGTGCCTTACACCTTGATGAACAGTGATCACAACCGTGAGAAACACCGCGAAAAAGATGACGGATATCTGAGCCTCTTTCCCGATACCCAAGTAAACGATTATCAAGGGGATGAGGGCAATCGGCGGAATGGTCCTGAAGAACTGGATCCAAGGCTCCGCAATACGGTTTGCAATGCTGTACCAGCCAGTTAAGAACCCAACCGGGACCGCAACCACCAACCCAAGCAGAAAGCCAACCAATACCCTCTCGAGACTTGCCCCGATATTCCTCTCCAAGCTTCCGGTGATGGCGAGGTTCCATAGAGTTTGGGCGACGACCAATGGAGTCGGCACAAGTCGAGCGGAAAAATACTCTCCAATCACATACCATATTCCGAGACCCGCCAGAAGTGAAGCCCCCTCGATACCGATTCGACTGAGAAACCTGGAGCGCTTACTAGAGAGATGAACGGGTTCTTTCCTTACGCTGCTGGTAACTAGCTCTGCTTGCACATCATCGATAGAACTCACCGATAAAAGTCCGTTGTCACTTGCCATCCTGCCTCCCTGCTTCCTCAGTAAGACGCAATTCATGTGCATACCAGCCGCCCAATGCGGCATTCACCACGCTCAACCCGCCATCAGCTGCGATGGAGGCACCGGATATAAAGCTCGACTCGTCGGAGGCGAGAAAAGCGCAGACGTTGGCAATGTCCACTGGCTCACCAACGCGTCTAAGGGGATAGATGTCGCTTATGAATTCGAGCCTCTCTGGTTCGTCCTCATACCATCGAGATCTATTGCGATCGGTGATAACGAGACCCGGACGGATGGTGTTTGCGCGGATTCCCTTCGGCCCACCCTCGAAGACCAGACGCTTTGTAAACTGCTCGATGGCACTTTTGGTAGCACCATAGGCCCATGAGTACTCTCCAGAAAAGATCGACTGGATGCTCGTGATATTGATGACTGATCCGCCGTTTACCATATTCTCCAGCGCCCAAAAACAGAGGTGAGCAACTGCCGTGAGGTTCACATCCAGAGTTCGCTGCCAACCGTCGTAAGAACCCGGGAACTTTAGGTCCCCGGGGAAGTACGCATTGTTGACCAGCACATCCAGACGAATCCCTCCCCGGTCAATCTGCGAGGTGAGGTGTTCAACCCCTTCGCGCGTGCTGAAGTCGGAATGAACTAGGCGGCAGGTGGCACCCATGGCCACGCACTCCTCAGCAACCTTGTCTACCTCCTTTTCACCGTCATACCAATGCAGAACTAAATCCGCCCCTTCTCGGGCAAAGACTTTGGCCGTCGCCGCTCCTATGCCCTGTGATGCTCCGGTCACCAGAGCCATCTTGCCGGCAAGCCTTCCTAGCCGCTCCGCACCGTCCCCCACGCCGGATGCCATGCTTACTCTTTATCCTCTGAGAGAGGGAACGGCGAGGCATCGAGGTCACTTGCAACTTGATCTACGTAGAGTTTCATTGTCTTTTTATTCTCCTGTTTTTACCGGCGACTTGACTCAGATTGCATATTACATGTAATATATCCTTCAGTAGATCGTATGTCAACCACGCAGTACAATTTTTTCCAGAACAAGATTACGAAGGGAGAAAGCATTGGCGCTTTCCGAACTGCCTAGCACCGATCTCCTTGGCGACGCAGTTTACAATCGGATCCGAGACGCCATCATCTCAGGCGAGCTCGAGCCTGGCACACCACTTAGGGTGCCAGCCATTGCCCAAGAACTGGGCGTCAGCCGAAGCCCAGTCAGGGAAGCTATCATTCGGCTTACAGGCGAAAGGCTGGCTCACAGCGAGCCTCGGCTTGGGGCGGTCGTGACCGAGATAAAGAGGCAGGACCTGGTTTG
>DAHVOF010000088.1 GCA_027318945.1 Actinomycetota bacterium
GGTCAGCTGGCAAAATCAGGACCTTACCGCAGATTCACGTTCGAGAAAAAGACCATAGAGAGACTTTGCGAGCTGAATCAGACCTTGCCGAACTTCGCTGATGTCACCGACAGGATAATCGATGCGGTATATGTTGCGAGAAAATATTCGAAGCCAATCCGGATCACGCCGATCCTTCTGGTAGGAGAACCAGGCATCGGAAAGTCCCACTACAGCTTCGAGCTTTCTAAGTGCCTTGGAACACCGATCAAGCCGGTCGCGATGGACAACCTCCAAGAGGGGGCAGGCCTTGCAGGGTCATCGTTCATCTATGCGAACTCGGAGCCGGGTGAGGTGTTCAAGGTTCTGACTGATCAGGACCACCTGAGCCCTATTGTGATACTCGATGAAATTGACAAGGCCAGGCTCTCCCAGTACGGCGACACCCTGAGCCCGCTTCACAACCTTTTGGAGCCGGTGTCGGCAAGACAGTTCAGGGACGGATCTGTTGGGCTTCCATTCGATGCGAGCCACATCATCTGGATCGCAACCGCGAATTACCTCAACAGGATCCCAAGGACTCTTATCAGCAGATTTGAGGTCTTTGAGATCTCCTCGGATCAAGACGCCAAAAGGGCGATCTTAGAAGGGATACGTGACGAGCTCAAATCCGAATACCACGACATCTGTTTCTCAGACGAGGTCCTTGAGGCCCTAGTTGAACTGAACCCGCGAGAGCAGCGCCAGCTAATGGAGCGTGCGCTTTCGAGGACTGTGCGGCTCGGGCAACAGGTTGTCACTTTAGAGCACTTAGAACAAGTGGCCCGACGGCCCAAGCCGGAGCCTCCGACGACTGTGATTGGATACCTATAACAGGCGATCTGCTGGTGTGTTATCTGGCTGAATCTGAAATGCCGCCCGGAGAATGCTTTAGGGCGGCGTTTCAGATCGGAAGTTGGTGGTTCGCCAACGGTCTCTTGCGGCATCTCCAACCACAAGAAGTGGTGTGGGGGCAAGACTTAGAGCGAAGTCATCTGGTGCTATAGACCGTGACTTTACAGATAGCTCTATATTGCCACTGTGAGTGTTCATGACCGAGAGGAAAAATGAGGAGTTTTGACACGGTGCATATATATGGGGCATGGAAACACGAGAGAACATTCCCAGCGGCAAAAAGGCCAACTGGCCAAGAGTCGTTCAAGGACCAAACGAAGACTGCGAGCAGACAGAAGGAAGTGTGTTGTAATGGCCAGACAGGTGACCCCGCCCACCAAGCCGTTCATGGGCGTGAGCGAAGTAGCTATCGTGCTCTGTATGTCCAAAGCGACCGTGCATCGATCTATCAAGAAAGGCGATTTCCCGATCCGCCCCTTTGTCATAAACGGAACTATCAGGTTCATGAGGCGAGATGTCCAGGCGTTCCTCTATGGAAATCCGCCAGAATCCGGTCAAGCCTCCTGAGTGCGAGATTAAGAGGGATGATTCACGTGACGGATCTCACCCGTAAAGCTGCCTGCCGACCTCAGAAGCGATCTTTACGTCCTCTTCGGTTATTGGGTCGGTATAGTGCCTCGCCATGTGGGTTGTCGACCATCCCAGTCTGGCCTGTTTCTGTCGCTCCGAAGACAGAGGGTTACTACTGGTAATGAGCGTTGCCTGGAAATGCCGTAGGGAGTGGAGATGAATGTCTGAGTCCACCCCAGAGGCCTTTACCATTTTCTTGAAGGCATGCGAAATGCTGTCTGGATGGGGCGGGATAGATCCATCAGGCGAGTAGCTGAAGACAAAGCCCTCATCAACCAGAGAAAACCCCATGCTTTGCGCAAGCGCTTCCTGCTCAACCCTGAGTTCTTCGATTGAGGCAAGCGTCCATTGATCGAGCGCCACGACCCTGATGGATGCCTTGGTTTTCGGAGGCTTTATGACAATCGAACCCAGGGCGGCAATCGCCGCTTCATCTATAGTAAGCCTTGAGTCTGCGAATGAAATGTCTGACCACCGTAGCGCTGCGGCTTCGCCTCTTCGCATTCCAGTTGCAGCAATTACCTTTATCAATGTCGCCATTCTGATATCGCTGCTTTGCTCGGCTGTTTGAATGATCGCCTGCACCTCCCCGATCGATGGCGCGCGAACTGGTGACGACTTTCTTGCATTTCCTGGAAGGTCGGCTAGCGTAACCGGATTTGGGATAATACCGCCGGACCATTTTCCTGCGAGTACAGCGGCCCTGTGAAGGATGCCTCGAACATGTCTGATCCCCGATAGGCCGAGTCCTTCTTTGGCCAAGGAACGGAAATAGCCTTCAACCTCGAAGACGCCGATCGTGCTAATGGCCTTCGTGCCAATAGTTCCTTCAATGTGCCGTCTGTAAAATCCTTCGTAGTCCCTGATCGTTTTCGGGGAGAGATCCTGCCATCCGTTCTCCCTCCAGGCCGCGATGGCATCATTGAATGTTGTCTCGGGACCCCATTGAATCTGTTCAGTTGGCTCAGCCAACTTCTCGTCATGACGTGGAAATTCCGGCTTTGACTCGAGTTCAAAACTGAGTCTTGCAAGTTCTCTTTCCGCCTCGCGCTTTCCGCCGACGTAGGTGGCGTATTTGTGTACCACTTTGCCGTTTTCATCCCTGCCAAGATAAAGACGGAGCTCCCAGACGTTGGGCTTTCTTCTCAAACGGATCGAACCCACCTTCACACCTCACTCAAATGTTGGGTTGACTGTTGGGTTGAGCCTATCGCAAGGGAGTTACAAATTCAAATATACGCTCTGACTAGGCGCCCCCGGCAGGATTCGAACCTGCGACCAACTGCTTAGAAGGCAGCTGCTCTGTCCGGCTGAGCTACAGGGGCCAGCATCAACGAGTGAATATCCTAATATGTCGCCTGCTGGTTGACTCAATCTTTGATAACAGCTTTGGCCGCTAGATTCTTTCAATTTCGACAGAAATATCCGGCAAATATTTGGGGTTGGTCCGTGTATGCACGTGTCACGTCTCATGCGTGACTATGATGAATGAGCACCGTGGTGGCCATAGCTCAGTTGGTTAGAGCGCCAGGTTGTGGCCCTGGAGGTCGGGGGTTCAAGTCCCCTTGGCCACCCCATCCGGTTTGGTAGGATTGGCCAGCATTTCTTTCTGAGTTTTGCTGTACTCCGGCCTGGTCTAATAGTTGTCACAACTAAGTTGAGACCTGAAATCGAGCGCGCCTCTAGCTCAATGGCAGAGCAACGGACTCTTAATCCGCAGGTTCTGGGTTCGAATCCCAGGGGGCGCACCAGCTCAGAGGCTGAATCTGTGATATGCCCGAAATTCTGGCGCCTGGAGGCGTCGGAGTTACGTTTCTGAACTGGGGGTGCCGATTTGGCGAAGACGTCTTCTCCGAGCCGGAGCGCTGGATCCAGGATCGGAACTTGGCGGGCATTTTCTCAGCTATTAGCAATATTCCCTGGAACCTTGGTCTGGTAGTTGCGGCTCTCCCTGGCGGGATTTCCTGCGAATGCCACGGACAGAGTGATACGTTGAATCGAGTACTACGAAGGTCTAGGGATCGACTCTATTCATTGCCGCATTGTAGTACTCAGGTAGCCGCGCGACCATGCGCGCAGTGGTGACACCGTCATGGCAACCGTCACAGTTCGCCCACCGCGAGGATCGTCCGCCAAGCAGCTGATGGCCATGCTGAGGGCAGGCGATGACGGTCTGGAGGGCGATGCGCGGATACGGATACTCTCCAGTGTCTCCGGTGTTTCACCTGCTCTCATGACGCCATTCAAAACTTTGCTTTCGCTACGGCTTGTGTTCGGCCTATTCGACGGAGTTCCCTTGGCAAAAGGGTTTGAAGTCGAAGCCGTCGTCGACGCATACATGCTGCAACTATTTTGTCAATGAACAGCCGTCGAAGCCTCCAACAGCTCATCAGAACCTTGTGGGGCCCGAGATATCTGATTCCCGCGCAGTCGTATAGGAGATCTGAGCGACCTTTGTGGGGCTTCGCCGCACGAGATTGGTCGGGCTCGTCGAAGCGGCAAGTGTCCAATCCTCCGACCCTGTGGTGTCCATTTATGGTTTCAAATGACCTAGCACGCAAGAATGGGTCCGCAACGCAAGTAAGAATTCCTTGAATGGACCCGTTATCGTGCTATCATAAAGGCGAGCGAGTCCAAAGGTTTTTGTGGCATGTTGCTCGTTTTGGGGGTGAAGACTATGGAAATGAAGCGCTCACTCGGCATAGGAATTGCTTCGTTATCTCTTTCAATTGTCGGCCTTACGATGGGGGCAGGAGTCGCCTCGGCGTCTACCGTGAAGCCAGCGGGCTGTCAATTGCCTGGAGGGGCTGCGGGGATTGCGACTGCCACCGCGAATGGCGCGAACGTCAGCTGCACCAGCGGTCACGCGCCGGGCGCTATCTATTTGAAGTTCTGAC
>DAHVOF010000090.1 GCA_027318945.1 Actinomycetota bacterium
CGGCCGTTTTGAGTGAAGGACTCCAGGGCCGCAAAAGGCTGGTCAACTGTGTAACCAACCGTGACGCCACTGGTAGACTCCGTGCGAAACGGCTCAAGCTGTAGAGGGGCATGTAACTCATTTGCTATAGCCTGCGTGGCTCCAACTACGACCTCGGTTTCATGACCAGTAGCAACCGTATTTGTCGGTACCACATTGACCGTTGGCAAAGAGGGAAGGATCTGTGCTAAGGAGGCAACGATTTGGCAGCCGTCGATCAAAGTGGAGTCATTGACGCTGACCAGATCCACATTTATTCCCGGAGCGATGTCCTGGGGAGATCGGGCGAACCCCGGAGGAAGCGTTTGGCCAGGTTGGGCGGCAAAGCCTGACGCTGGGTTGAGAGTTACCTGGACCGGCACCAACCCCGCGTGACAGAAGCCGCCTGGTGGCGAGTAGTCGAGCCGGAAGTCGACTGTTTGGGTTCGGTTCAATACCGATGCCGGGAGGCTGCCATCCATGGTCAAAGTTCCACTGCTACCAAGCCTTTGACTTGCAACTATGTAGCCGCCCACCAAGGCGCTGACTGTTGCAACTCCTCCGGGAGGCGGTGGGGTGTAATTGGCCTGAAGGCGCAACTGAAGAGTCGAGATGGGCACGCCGAACTGTGCCTGGGATAAGGACTGGGTCACGTCGACTGTTCCCAGTCCCTCGATAGTAGTCGGGGTGCCGAGTTGTGCCAGTGTGATTTCGCGAGTGCCGTTCTTTGAAACCGTGACCTGGGAGGGATTGGCCTTGGGCTGACCGGAGGTCACGTTGGTCGCTTGTGCAGCGGTGGCCAGTCTTAGTTGGCCAGCTCCAACGGATCTCGCGGCAGAAACCAAACCGTTCCCCTGACCAGCAACAACAAGTACAGGAGCGGTACCTACGGTGTCGACCCGTATTTGAGACGACGGGCTAGTGTTGGTTGGCTCAATGGCAACGTTTCGACTTATCGGACTGATTAGCTTCGAAGGAGGAGTGCCCTCGGCAAAGGAAACTGTGGTGTTGGGACCGTACTGCTGTGCGACTGTCGCAGCCACCTGCATGCTGGCGAGCGCAGCATCCGCAGCTTCAGAAGGCGAGAGGGCATCAAGAGGTGGAACCCAGATAGTGACATGGCTGAGCGAAGGGGGCCAAAAATCCGCAGGTGTAGTTGGAGACGTCACGGCGCCAGCCAGCTCGCCGTCAGCGGACTGGATTTGCGCTACCACGGAATCAGTTGAAGTGCATCCGTTTGGATTCAAAAAGTTGGGATCTAGATTCAAGTCGACGTGGACATGTATGCCTACTACGCCGTTCTGAATATCGTCAGCCGATAGCGGAGCGGAAATATTAGATGTGCCTTTTACCGTCGTGAGATTTTCGGGATAAATAGATGTGGGAGTGGTGATGGTTGCAATTCCACCGGTCACTGGTCCCCGGACTAAGATGGTGGCGACAAACTCTACAGGGGTTGTTCCAGGAGGCACATACAGCGTGAAGAAGGCGTCACCGCTTGGAGCAGTTAGGGTTTGAGGCTTTCCATTGGAGAGCAGCGATAGGGTCAGCAGTGCTGGACTGGGGGCTGGATCAGGTGTAGCTGTGGTGATCGTTGATGTCGAAACGAGTCGCCTCGATGATCGTGAAATGGTGGCAGCAGACGCTTGGGTCACCGCAAATATCTGAAACGCACAAACCACCAGCAGCACAAAGACAAAATAAAGAGATGTGAACCACATTCGCTCTTGCAAAAGTACTCGATGAGTAGTATTATCCCGTATTTTTACCACTTAGAAACGTTAGCACATCGCTTGTATCGAGTGGCAATCTAGACGATTAAGGCCTGGTCGCCTAGTTTGAAGTTCACCTTTGTTGTTCGCAGAAGACGCTTTTCACTGCCACCACAGCAGTTCATGTGCTCGCCATGCCGATGTGGGGTGTTTTGGTGGTGGCTTGCGGAAGGACACAGCAACTCGTGAGTATAGCCATTCAGGTTGGGATCAACGGTTCTTCGTCTGCTTGTCGTTCATGGATACCATGTTGTCACCAGAATATTCAGGAACTTATGCACTGATTAGTAGCTGTATAGGAACGACGAAACCGACCGCGCGCTGCTACCAGACGAGCTACGTGTGCAGAATCGGGCAGACCCGACTGGCACTGTCTGAGTAGGCAGAACGGCGGACGCAGAGCGGGCGCTAAGCGCCCGCGGCGCGGACGACGCTCTTGATTAACATTAAGCGAATTTCCCCCAAACTCCATACCGGCACTTTTGCCCAGGGCCATCAGATGTTACTAGCGGGTAACGTGTTTCCGCTCATGCAGCCTCAGCTAGAACCTCACGTTCAGCAATTCTTGCTTGGATCGCTTCGCTAGTTCGTGTGGTCCACCTGTCAAGCGCTCGATTTAGTGGCTTCATAACTAGGACCGCGGCAAGAATGCCCAGATCCCATCCAAGAATGAACTTGCCAATCGCGACAATTGTGAGCGAATTTGCGACGAACCACCAGAACATTGTTTCCGCAACCTGCTGAAGCCCTCCAATTCGCGCTGTTACGCTCGCAAACTTTGCGAACTTCTTGCCACTCCCAATTCGCTTGCGAAGAATCCAGAGAATTCCTGGAATCGCAATCAGTTCTCCCCCGATTTCCGTGAATTTGTTCCGCAACCCCACCCGAATTTGCCCGATCCGCTGCTCGGATATATGGAGCTTTTCGCTGACTTTTCGCTGATTCCCTTTCGCGACCAAAAGTCCAGTAACTTCCCTTTCTTGCTCTGTGAGGCTTTTCCACCATTCTTTAAGAATCGCTCGATCGCAAATTTGCTCAGGAATGTTTTCTTTCGCAGAATGTTCGCTTTCCTCTGTGAACGGCTTGTCGCTCCAGAGCTGGGCTTCCGCTACGGTGATTTCGTGCTCGCTGTGGTTTTCCGGGTTGTTGAGCTTGCCCTTGGCCCTGGCATACATTGATTGAGATTGGCGCGGGTGGCTGAAGGCGTGCTGTTTTTGGACGGCGCTTTGAACATAGAAGCCCAGGAACGTGGCAAAGGTCTTGCCTTTGGATTCGTCGTATTTTTCCACCGCCTCGAACAGAGAGACATAGGCATTTTGGGTCTCATCTTCAGTGACGCGCCTGCCTCTGTTATAGTATCGGGCCGTTTTGAGAATTGCCTCTCTGTTCTTTTCAAAAAGTTGGTCCTTCAGGCGCTGTAGACGTTGCCGGTCTTGTGATCCGCTCGCATCAGTCAGTTTCTTGATCTCTGCGACTAGATCTTCGTTCGGCATCTCCGCGATTTCCCGCCGTTCCGCTCGCTCGCGCTGTTTTGCGGTTTTGTTCGTGATCGGTTCCATGTCCTATATATATGCACCGCGTTCAAACTGCGCAGTGACCTGGGATTTGCTCTTCTTCCGCGCCGCCGCAGCTTCTCGAAAATATTCTGTCGAACGTATGTTCGGACCAACCCCCGCCAGAGTTGAGACCCTTCCCGTTCTTTTCAGAACTTTCATTCGCTAACACTTTGAAAAAATCGAAATTTCTCCTTTAGTTTTCGGACTTCCTGCATATAAACAAGTCGCGATCAAAGAGATCTGCGAAAGAAAAGGAAATACCTATGCAACACGAAGATTTACATATGCAACTAATCAAGGCTTTTGCGTCGGGGAAGGTTGACCTCGCTCGCGAATTTGAAGACAAATCTAAGCTCCGGCTCGGCTCCAATGGAGAGCAGCTGTGGGATTACCCGACAACGTTGATGTTTTCGGGAGCAAAGCCGTTCACTGTTCATTTCAATTTGCCGACCTCTCCTGAAGGATCCCTCGAAGAGGGCGACGACGTGCAGATTGAGGGCCTCACGGTCCGGTTCTACACCGCGAAGGCAGGTGGAACGGGCGTGGCCTTTTCCGCCGATCGAATCCGCAAGGCTGGGACTTCGTCCGCCGTGTCAGCCTCGTCAACCTCGTCTAAGGCTCCCGCTCCTGCGGGGTCTGCTTCGTAGCACCTGGCCCCGGCCTGGCCCGCCCCCAGACCAGGGCACGCAGTAAGTAAATGAAATTTCCCCTGCTCCACGCGTGACATGCCGGTGAGTAGGGGAGAAAGGAGATTCAAAATGCTTCATTTCGCTGAGCCCCCCGTAACCCTCGATATCTATCCTGACCAGCCGTGTCTTCACAAGCTGACCGATGGTTCCCCCGTTTGCGATTGCTGTTCCGGCCTGCCGCTTTTCGCCGCCCGCGGCATCATTGTAGGCCCCCCGGACATCCCCGACGATCTGGTCGATTCGCCGGTGATTTTGGAAACGGAGCACCCGTTTCGCTATAAGCGTGGCTCGATCGTTTCCCTCTGCGGCCACCTTTACTACACGTCCCAGTTTGCTGAAACCCCGACGTTTTTTGTTGAATCAATTGTCGAAAGGTTCCCAGATGCTCGCTAGGATTGCCGCCACATATTCGCGCCATAGTGCGCTATTTCGGAACATCTTCGCGCTCGCCCTCACCGCCCTCGCGTTTTTCCTGCTCGACACTGAATTTGCTTCGGGTTTCGCTCCCGAATTCCGCGTCTCCGCCTTTTGGTTCACCACCGCTACCCTCAGCATTTATCTTTGCGGCGCCGCGCTTCTTACCACTCTCTTCCGCATAGCCCGTGACCTGTTTTTTGCCGTCCTTACCTGGTGTTACACCTGGAAAGAAAGGAGAGCGGACAATGTTTGACCTATTTGCATCAGCAGGCGCAGGAGTTGGTCACGTGACGACCATGCTGACCAGCATTCGGTCTTCCTTAGTCACGATATTAATGGCGCTCGGCCCCGTCGTCTTCCTCGTCGGCCTCGTCGCCCACGGCATCTCCAGTTCGCACAACAGTGCAGGTGGCCTCCAGTGGAGCTCGCGGGCAATGCGTGCGGGAGCGATGATTTTTGCCGGAGCCCTGCTCGTTTCGTTGCTGTTTTCGATGCTTACGGGGATGTTCGGCTGATGACCGCGACCCCCTGGACCCTGAAATTTACGGAGGCCCAATGGGAATACCTGGAGGGTGCGGCTGTGGGATTTGGCGCGAAGAGCGTCCACGCTTATGTCCTCACCCTAGTCGAGGCCGAGGTTTTCCATGCTTGTCCCCGATCCGCGAGCCCCCGTGGTTGCGCGCTTGGGCATGAGAAAGGTTGTGATTACCGTGGATGACTCCGTGTTTTGGCTTGAAAAGTTCTGTATCCGCCGCTGGGTTGAGATTGTAACGGTGACGGCGCTTCTCGGCCTTGCCGATTTCGCGCATATTGACCTCCACGTGCCGTGGGTTGCTGCCGTCATCTTGGTCCTAGTTTCGGCTATGGCCCTCCTATTGATTCCATTTATTCGCCGGGCTGTTGCGAGACACTTTCGTTTAACTCGTTGGCGTATCCGGCTTGAGGCCGCTACTCGCCACGATGGCCGACTTGCGCAGTATCCGCCGACTGTAAAAGCTGTCTTGCGAACTCCTCATGCGACTTCTTTGACTGTGCAGCTTCGGCCCGGTACCGGTCTTGCGGATTTGGAACGTGTCAAAGATGAACTTGAGACCTACTATCGTGCCGGAGCCGTTCGGCTTATCCGCGATGGTCGCGATGGCTCGCTAGTGAAGATGCGGATCGTACACGGTCAGCCGTTGTCTGGGCCTCCGCTTGCTTGGTCGGGTCCAACGGGTCGGTTTTCAATTTTCGATCCGATAATTCTGGGCGTTGGCGAAGACGCGCAACCCGTTCAGATCCGTCTCGTGGAGAATCATCTGCTGCTAGGTGGTTCTACTGGCTCTGGAAAGTCCAATTGCGCGAACGTGATTCTTGGTGTGATCGGCTGTGACCCGACCGTGAAGATCTACATTCTGGACGGCAAAGATTTAGACCATGTGGCGAAACGGCCCCTTTGCGCCGGGCACGTGGGTGCTGATCCCCTTGCCGCTCTCGACCTCTTGCAAGGTATTTCTGACGAGATGAGGTCGCGGACGGTCTGGCTTGCCGATAACGGTTTGCGTAAGGTGACAAAAGGTTGCGGTCTCGCACCTTTAGTTGTATTTATCGAGGAATTTCCTTTTTATAGCCAGTCCGGTAAGGCCGGTAAGGAGATCAACGAACTGGTGCGTGATATTTCCGCAAGAGGTCGTGCGGCTGGAATCATTTTGATAATGACCGTACAGAAGCCTGCTGCGGACACCATTCCGACGAATATCCGCGACCTTATCAGTTTGCGGATCGCTTTCCGTTGTGCCACGAAAGAGGCTAGCGACACGGTGCTCGGTGGCGGATGGGCTAGTTCCGGCTATACGGCATCCAACATTGCTCTCGAAGATCGCGGCGTCGGCTATCTGCTTGCGGATGGTGGAGTTCCCGAGCTGTTCAAGAGTTTTTATGTTTCCGAAGATCAGGAGGCCGCAGTCGTGAAAACCGCTGTTGACTTGCGCAAAGGAGGTGTTAAGAATGACTGACAAGCGTTCCGATCCCGATATTGCCATCGTGAACATCGGTCGCGCTGACCTACTTGGAGAATCCACGCGTTTCGTTGGCTTTGATTTTTCAGGCATCGTGGTAACCGCCTGGAGCACACATATTTGCTGGGATACCGAATCCGACGAATCAGGTGAGGATCGTACGACGCCGGCGCACTTCGAAGAGATTTTCGGCTTCGCGCACGCTCTGACCTGCGATGATGAGGTCGATCAGCACTCGCGCTCCGTTGCTGTTTCTGAGCTGATTTATCTCATTACCGCGGCTGCACCCTCCTTGCTGCAGTTCATGCTCGGTGCGAACCTGAACCGCGAAATCGGTCAATTCTTGAAGAATGGAGTCGAAGATGACCTCAATTAACTCAGAACTAGCAGTTGTCCAGCTATTCCACGAGTGCGGACTTAAAACCTGGCAGGATGATCACCGCCGCTGGGTCGCCCGCCCGTCAATTTCTCGATCAACGCCGTCCGCTTCCCAGACTGAACCAACCCCCGAACCGCGCAGCCCATCATCCTCATCTCCGAAGTCTCCCGCCGTCTCCGTTCCAGTGACCTCAGACCCGCCCCCGGAAGACCCTAAAGCTGATGCCGCTGCTCGCCGTGCCGCAAACCGTCAGCTCATCCATCAGGTGGCCGAGTCCAACGGTCCAGCCGAGTCCAACGGCCCAGTCGAATCCACCGGCCCAACTGCATCCCCCGACCTGGAGCTGGACATATGAGACACAAGCAGCGAATGAAAGTTCAAAAGAAATTTGAAGCTTTTTGCTTTCAAGCCGTCACATTGGCCCAAAACCTGCATACACACATACATAGTAGGAACGTAAAAAAATCAGCCGGGCCGTCTTGCAGGCAACCCGACTGATCAACAAAAGAAAGTAATAACAATGTCTCACACCAGTAGACGAAAAGCAAGACAGGCAGAGCAGTCGTTACAGCCCGCCCGCCGTGTTATTGGCCTGGACACTCAGCTCACCCCCGAGCAAGAGGTTGTCCTTTTCTCCCGTTCCGGCAAATCGTTGCTGTCGTTTATTCGCGCCGCCGAAACTTGCCACTACTGCCGCCGCCCCATTTTCATTGCTCCCGGTGCTACGGGTGAAGGGGGATTCGGTGAGAGCTATCAGATGTTGTATCCCCTCAAATGCGGCTCCCGCTTGCCCGAAGTCTGCCCTGGCTGTGCCGCGCTCTACGGCATTGACGCGAAACGGTTGATCAGTCTTGGCTTGGAGGGCGACGGCGAGACTGTTCCTTGCAGTGTCAGCGAGCATCATCGAGTATTTTTCACTATCACTGAGCCAGGTCTGGGCGGTGTGCACCACTATGTTGAACGGAAGAAGGGAACCCCTGGCATCTGCCACCCCGGCAAAAAGGTGCCCTGTCCAGATGACGACCGATTTTCGCATTCTTGCGGCAAGATTCATAAGAAAGACGACGCTGAGCTTGGCACCCCCTTGTGTCCGTCTCACTACGATACGGTCGGTCAAATTTTGCACAATGCTATTATGCCGGATCTTTACGATCGCTGGAAGCGGGATACGGTTCGTGAGCTCGAAAAGATGCTCCATCTGAACCGCGACGAGTTGCAGGAGCATGCAAATCTTGTGTTTGTCAAGGTTGCGGAAACTCAGCTCAGGGGCGCGATCCATTTTCACGGATTCGCCCGGCTCGACGGCCCGAACGGTCAGGCTTCAGAGCCGACGAAGCCGATAACCGACCAGCAGATCGTCAAGGCAATGACCAAGGCTGCCAGGAAGACTGTCGTGCATAAAAAGTTCGAGGATCCGGAAGGTCTGTACCCGACGCTGGAGAGGGATTTCCGTCTTGGTGAACAGTTCGACGTAATTGTGATTAATGACAAGAACGCCAAGTTCTTCGCCAAGTACGCTGCTAAATATGTTACAAAGGGAATTTCGGACGCGAAGGGATTCGCTCACGAATTTCGATCTCTCGCGCAGATCGACGCGCTGCCTGATTCTGCTTGGTGGCCGCGTCAACTCGCGCACGTATGTTGGATCATGGGAGAGGACCCCCGCTTTAAATCACTGAATCTGAAAAAGCGCGCCAATGCGCTGGGGTTTCCGAATCGCGTCCTCTCCGCCTCTCACGGCTGGAGTGTGAGCTTTACTCAACTCAAGCAGCTCCGCAAGGCATGGGCGATTGAGCACCAGGGCGATCGCCCGCAGCAGTTGAATCTTTCCCGCGAGCTCTTCGAAGATGACACGGTGACTTGGGGTGTGGTTGCGACCGGTTGGCATTCTCCGCTTGATGCGCTTGCTGTTCGTTCCTGGTGGCGACAGACCGAGGAGGACCGAGAAATTGAGTTGGCCGCTCGTAGAGAGCAGCTTAGGTACGAGCGGATGGTGGCGTGAAATGAGCAAGAAGCATGGAAAAAATCGGAATTCAAACCCGCCAAATCGAATCCTGACTATCACCGAGGCCGCAGCCGAACTTCGCTTGTCGACGAATACCGTCCGCAAACTGTTACATGATGGTCGTCTCAAAGGGGTTCGGACTGGGCCGTATGGAGGCAAGTGGCGCATCTCCCAGCGGGCTATCAATGAGTTTCTGATGAGCGACCCTGGAGTGTGCGTGTAGCAAACAAGCTATTGTCGGCGGCGATAGACATCGGAACGATGCGCAATCGCCTGGATCCTGATACGCTGTTTCTCTCGGTCGATTTCGTAGAGTATGCGGTAATCGCCACGGTGGGCGCTGTAAAGTCCTTCGAGTTCAAAGTGCAAAGCCTTACCGACGCGATATGGAGAAGCCGCAAGTGGACCGTATAGGTATTCCAACGCCGAGATCGCGATCTTTTCAGGAAGCCGCTCTAATGATCGGAGAGCCGTGGGAGACCATTCAACCTCAAAGGACTCTGATGCAGTCAAGGTTTTCGAATGAGTCTTAGCGCCTCATCCTTGGTGAGAAAGACGCCTTTACCTTCCGCCGTCTCCCTTCTTGCCTGGCGGATATCATCGAAGAGTTCGGCATTACTGAGAATTTCCAAGGTTTCTTCGAGAGACTCCAAGTCGTCGATGCTGATTAGAACTGCTGCAGGACGACCGTGCTTGGTAATGACGACGCGCCCATGTTCGCGCTCAAGCTGATCAACTATCTGTGAAAGTCGATTCTTGGCATCTGCCAAGGCAAGCTGTTCAGAAAGATTCATGGCTATAAGTATAGCTAGTTTCTGTTGTTGTATCTCCTGGTGTACGTAAAACGTCAGCGTCGCGCTCACATCACCAACATCAAAGCCCAGACAACCCTGGTCCCGCCACGGAGTCTGTCAGGTAGCTTCAAGGTGGTATATTGGAGCGAAACCGGGATCAGTGGCGTGGCGCTTAGACCCAGATCCTTAAGGCCCCGGTCTCGTCCAAGCGAGACCTGCGGATTTTTCTACGGACTGAATTTCGGTGCTTAAAAAAGTGCTTAATTTCTTGTGCAAAGCTGTTACGCTCTTGTATTTGCTGGGTGGCCCACATACGTTGAGCTGCGTATATGGTATTTCTGATTAGCCCTGAAATCTCTTGTGTAGAACTCGTAATGAGCAGGTCAGGGGTTCGAATCCCCTCTCGGGCTCAGGTCAGAGGCTGTTTTAGTTTTTGGGTTGACAGTCATACCTAATGTTGCAACTTTGCTAGACAGCGGGACAGAAGCAAAAAGTCGGTTCGGGCGTCTGGAAACTGAGTGTCCCAGCTGGCAAAGATTCGGTAAGTGGCAAGAATGTCTACGGCTGGAAGAATCAGTACCGCGGCGCGAAGGCAACTGAGGCCAATGGAATGAACGAGCCCGAAGCAGAGAACATCCTTGCGAAAGTTTGTCGCTTGATTTGAAGTCCTCTTCTCGATCGACGAAATAACTATCTAGGCCAAACTGGGAGAAAATGTCGAATCAGATTGGGAGCTTCTAATCGAGCTTCAGGCCTTGGCGGAAAAAGTCACCACAGAAGGGGACAGTGAAGCAGAAATGTTGATTGGCAAGACATGACAAATTGCAAGACAGGCAGAAACTATTGGCAGATCGGGCTAAGTGCTGACGATCGCAGACTGCATCTTGACTACATCAGAGTATAAGTTTTCATAGAGCGGAATTTTATATCTAACCAAATTGTTTACATATTTCGGTGGCGGTTTCATCTATTTCGGCTACGTTTGGTTGCGTGGCTGATCAGGAAAAGTTTGCGGAGCAGGCAGGGGAGTACATGGATGCGCTCTATGGTGCTGCTTTGCGCATGACGAGAAATGCCGCCGATGCAGAGGATTTGCTTCAAGAGACGTTTCTCAAGGCATATAGGGGATTTGGCACCTTTCAAGAGGGGACCAACCTTAAGGCCTGGTTGTACCGGATCCTGACGAATACGTTCATAAATGCTTATCGGGCGAAGCAGAGACGCCCAGATGAAAGTGGATTGGACGACATAGAGGATCTTTATCTTTACCGAAGAATCGGCGCCCTCGAGGGGGGAACCGCTGGGAAAAGTGCTGAAGAAGAAGTTCTGGAGAGATTTACAGATACCGACGTTAAAGAGGCAATTGAGTCACTTCCGGAACAGTTTCGTATTGCTGTGCTGTTATCAGATGTAGAAGGTTTTTCTTACAAGGAGATCTCCGATATAGTCGGTGTCCCTCTCGGGACTGTAATGAGCCGGCTCCACCGGGGAAGACGGGCACTGCAAAAGGCACTGGTCGAGGTTGGCATGCGTAGGGGTTTAGGTATTGGCGATGATGGACGAGTCTCACGCAACTAGTTCTGGTTCGGGCGGAGATTGTCAAGAGACAATTGCTCGGCTATACACGTTTCTGGACGGAGAACTTACTCAAGATCGGAAGAATAGGATACGGCGGCATCTCGATGAGTGCTCTCCGTGTCTTGAAGCATACGAGTTCGAATCGGAGTTACGGACCATGATAGCCTCGAAGTCTAAGGATCGATGTCCCGACGAACTTAGGGCAAAGGTCGCAGCAATTTTAAGGTACGGGAAAATACTTTAGGGTAACGGGCTTAGATAACGTCGTAAACAAATTTGTGGAGATCTAGGTTACCGTGTAATTTTCAAGCAATCCTAGGGCACGCAAGGCACGACTTTTGGGACACTTTCAGATGCATGCCAACCACAATTTCCCAGAAGCGCATGAGTTCGCAGTGAAATCTAGCCTGTGAACCACTGCCGTTTCACCGGCGTTGGTCCCGAAAGCGAACTGTTCGTACACTAATCGGTTGTCTGGAATTTAATTTCAGTTTCTCAAGTTTTACAAGATATGGCTACTGATGCTATTGGTGCAATGCCGCTGACGAGCGGCGACAAGCCTTCAAGGGCGTACGGAAAAGATCGTGTGTGCAACGAGCCAGGCTGCAGCACGAAACTTTCGATTTATAATCGCGGCAAATTCTGCTATCTTCATCAGCCGATAACAGTTCCAAGAACGAGAGGGCGTAAGATCGCCTGAAAGAGCTCTATGGTTCGGATGGGTGACATGCCTGAAGTGATCTCATGGGAGGTTGCCTCCCGGGTGGCTAGTACGGTAGCGGGATATTATCCCGAGCCTCCGGTTTCGGAGGTCGAAACGTTGCAATCAGACTTGACGTCAGTGTTTTTGCAGGCTGGACAACAGGTCGCGGAAGCGACCGGTCTTGAGGTGCCTGGCTCGGCTAATCCGGTGGTGATGTCAAGATCCGAGTGGGCTAAGGCAAATATTGTTTCGTTCAGGTCGACTATAGCCCCGCTGCTAGAGCAGCTGGCGCAAAAGCTTCCCCGATGGCGACTTTCCAGCGTTAGTGCAGGGTTGGCGGGAGTGCAGTTGGGCGCAATTCTGGGCTGGTTCTCGTCTAAAGTCCTAGGCCAGTTCGATGTGATACTTGCTGACGCGAGCGGTAGCTTGAATCAGGACCAGGTCTACTTCGTTGCACCGAACATTATCTCCGTGGAATTGAAATACGGCTTCGATCAAAAGCAATTCAGGCACTGGATCGCACTTCATGAACTCACTCATAGGGCTCAATTCAACGGCGTTCCGTGGATGCGTGAATATTTTAAAGGTTTGGTTCAAGAGTCGATTTCTCTGGCAAATCCCGATCCCGGTGCATTTTTAGCTGCGCTTAAAAGGGTATTTGACGAAATCCGCGAGGGGCGGAATCCATTGGATGAGAATGGACCTATGGGGATTTTTGCCTCTCCCGAGCAGATGGTCACGCTTAATAAGATGACCGGGCTCATGTCGCTGCTTGAAGGCCATGGGGATGTAATTATGAACCGAGCGGGTGAGAGCGATATCTTTGAATCGGTCCGCTTCGCCGAAGTGTTCACTATGCGGAGGAACTCCAAGCAAGGAGTGGCAAAGCTAATCTCTCAGCTTCTGGGCACTGATGCCAAGATGAGGCAGTACCAGGAAGGAGCAAGATTTGTCACTTCGGTGGAGCAGGCCGGAGGATCGTCACTCTTCATGAAGGTTTGGGGGGGTCCAGAGTATCTCCCCAATATTGCCGAGATAAGGACGCCTGACCTCTGGATTCAAAGGATAACGGAGATTTCGCAGGTTCGCGGATCTGATATCTAGTTGTGTGCGGGGGCCTTGCTTGCTCGGCCCAGATGGATCCGTAGCGACTGCGCGTCGTATAGCAGTATGCTTTGGCTGGTGAGCATTGAGGAGCTGTCGAGCATCGAGCCGGAGCAGAAGGCTGCATTCATCCGCCAAAAGCTAGAAATGGCGGGACTCGATCTTGAGGACATGCTTGATCGGTGCAATTTTGCGCTTCATCCAGATTCCGGCCAGCTCGAGATTGCTGTTTCGGGAGGGGCCGATTCAGTTGCTCTGCTCGTGCTGGGTTACCTTTTCAACTCAGAAGTGCGCGTCTGGCATTTGGACCATCAACTGCGTCCCTCTTCGGGCAGGGAGGCAGACGCGGTTAGGCGCCTTGCCGCGGCCTTCGCGGTCGAAGTCGAGATCCTTCAGAGAAAAGTCGAGTCCGGTCCGAATCTCGAGGAGAGAGCCAGGGAGCTGCGCCGGTCTATTTTCATAGAAGGAGTCTCCACTGGCCACACGATGGACGATATGGCTGAAACCGTGGTGATCAACCTCCTCAGAGGTGCCGGCGTGAAGGGACTTGGTTCAATATCGATAGGTCCCGAGCATCCGATTCTGAATCTCCGCCGACACGAAACTGAGGCTGTGTGCAAAGCGCTTTCTATCGAATTCGTCGTGGACGAATCAAACGTGGATCCCAAATTCGTTAGAAATCGTGTAAGGAGAGAGATCATGCCTCTTTTGTCCGAAGTATCCCGGCGAGATGTGGCACCCATACTCGCGAGAACGGCGCATATCATGCAGCAGGTTTCGGGCTACATCTCTAATCAAGCCGACCAGATAGATCCGTGCGATGCTAAGCAGGTGGCCGCTGCCGACGAGATCGTAGCCATGGAAGCGCTCAGGCGGTGGCTTCTCGACGAGCACGGGCACAGTCTTTCCTATGGCCTGGTTGAAGATGTGCTTAGAGTTGCAAAAGGCGAAAAGGTTGCTACCGATCTTCCGGGGTCGATCAGAGTCAGGCGTTCAAAGGGAAGGCTTTCAAAGTTTAAGGTATTGTAATTTC
>DAHVOF010000142.1 GCA_027318945.1 Actinomycetota bacterium
ACAGCTGCGTACCGAGTTGATTCGTTGTTGAAGTAGCCGCGAATTCGCTCGGCATTCTTCTGAATGGATCGCATACAGCCGATGACTGCGGCTTTCAGGGAAACCTTGTCTTCGACGACGGTGCGGCCGATGCGATTGTTCTTCAAGTCGTTCCACACCCGCTCGTCTGGGTTCAATTCCGGCGAGTAGGGAGGCAGAAAGAAAAGACGAAATCGGTCTTTCACGGACTCAACAAACTTCTGCACCATTTTTGCCTTGTGCGAAGGGTGGCCATCGACGATCAGAAAAATCTTCCCCGGAGCGTTGTGCAAGAGTCGCTTGATGAATTCGATGAACTGCGAGGATCCTACGGTTCCATCTACCACCATGAAACGCATCTCGCCCTGTGCGCTGACTGCGGAAATCAGATTCAGGCTGAACCGTGCCCCCGTACTGCTCACCACCGGCGTCTGGCCCCGGGGTGCCCAGGTCGTCCCGGCATGGTGATCCGAACGAACCCCGGCCTCGTCACCGAAAAAGATCTGCGCCTTCTCGCGCTTTGCCATCAGGCGAATCTCCGGGTACTCCTCGTCGAGCCACTTCTGCACCGCCTCCGGTTGCTGCTGGTATGCGCGCCACACCGGCCGTTGCGGACTCAGCCCCAACTGCCCAAGAAGCCGGCACACCGACGCCTTGCTCAACTCCACCTTGAACCGCTGCGCGATCAACTCCCCGAGCATCTTCGCCGTCCACAGCGCGTAGGTAAACTTCAACTGCAGCGGATTCTTCATCGTCACTGTCTGATAGATCCACCGCATCGCCTTGCCGTCAAGCTTGGGCTTGCGCCCGCCGCGCTTGCCCGCTTCAAGCTTGTCCCATCCGCCGCTACGGTACAGGGCAAGCCATCCATACACCGCTTGTCGGCTTACTCCAAACACCTGCGCTACGACTTCCGGCGATTCCCCCGCTTGAACGCTCGCCACCACGCGCTTGCGTAGCTCTGTCAGACCTTCATGCGTCAACTTTCTGGCGTCTTGTTTCATCCCCACAAAATAGCAGAACGTAAAACAAATATCCAGACTATTGTGAGACGGTTAATAACTCTGCCACCGACCTTGGGCGGGCCTCAACTTATCGACACGACCATCAAGTTTGCGTTAGCACCCATGATAAGGGCCCTTTGCGCGGGCATAAGTAAAGACCTTGTTTTGTTCTATATGAAAGGTAAGTATGCCGGTGTAGTGGTTCATACTGAACGCAACATCTCAGCTTCTAGGGCACATTGAGCATCGTTATGTGCCCAGAAGGGGTCCGGCGAACTTTCTCGTGTAGACATCGCGATAATCACTATCCTGACAGATACAAATCCCCCTGGGATCCTTGGCGACAGGGTGGGATGGTACTGACGGCAATGGTTTCAGCACATCTAGTTGAGTCACCTGACTCCCGTTCCCGATTCCCAACTCGTGCCGAACAGCGGCGGCAGCTAGAAGAATGCCGGCGAGGGCCGACTGATGAGCTAATGGAACATGCACTTCCGTTCGTGGTGTTCCCATTCGGGATAGCGGAAGGGCAGCACCGCCGCAGAAACCATCAACGTAAAGGTCTCTGAGCGAATGTCCCTCAAATGGCAATAGGCGTTCGAGCGGAATATCTTGTGCGGTGGAGATTGCTTCTAGCAGGTCTCGTGGAGCACTGTCGTTACGATGAAGGAGCAACCGGATTTGCATGATGCGTTCAGGTACGCCAAATGCTTCGGCGATGGTGGCGTCTTCATTCATGACCGCGTGTTCAGGCAGGTAAAGGCAACATACACAGGCCCCATTTAGGAAATCGTGCGTAGAGACGCCCAGGTCACCAGGCTGGGTCCACGCATTAGCAACCCATTTCGGCAGTGATGCTTGACCGGCACGACGATCACGGGCTGAATCCAGCGCAAGAAGAAGACGCTCGATACGATGGTTAGTTATCTCAAGGAAAGTTGCGAAATCGCTTTCGTTAGGGATCGCCCGCAGAGAGTTTGTGAAGTACCGAGAAGCTACCAGAGGCTTTGATGATCCTTCATCAGCTCGCTCTGCCAGCACATAGCGCTGGATGTTTCCCAAATCGATGGTCTGGTGGTCCACGATAGTTAACGTTCCCTTGACGGGTGTACGGGCAAGGGCCCAGGCCGCGGCATTCCCGATAGCACCACAGCCAGCTAACACCAAGTCAGTGGATAAAGGTGGGAAGGCTATCGCGCTGCGGTGCTCTTCATTGGTGGAATTGAGGACATCAAACGTGGCATTTGCGTCCAGCCTAGGCTCAGGCAGAAACACATATCGGAATAAGTTGGCAGCTGCTAAGCACGCCGCTACGCCTGATCCAAAGGGAATATTGGTGTCTGCACAGGGTTGCGGCGCGGAGGTGGAGATCGCGGCTATCCATCCGTTTGAGCCAGCGAAAATGCGTTGAGCTGACCATGGGGGCAGCGCCGTGGAACCAACAACCACCTCGACAGTAGGATCTCCGGACAGCTCCACGTTCGGATTGATGCGGCGGGCTAACTCCCGCGATCTATCGACAATGCCATTCTCGGAGTCTGCGCGGAATATTAGTGTCGGGTATAGTCGGGCAATCAACCGTACCAACAGATCCGTAAGTGCGCACCCCTCCTTGCTTTCCGCATCTTTACCAAAAGTGATTCCGACTCGCACCTCCCCCAACATCGCCGTCAGGCGCTGATCATCGAGCCCTGATAAGGCCTGCGCGATAGCGACAGCGTTTCGTGCGAAATAATCAGGGATCGCCATACCCTAACTCTCCAACTGTAACAAGACCTGCGCTTCGTTAGGAGTTAATTCGTCCCAGCCCGACACACCTAACCTGTAGAGTGCGGTACGGGGGCCACGTACACCTGTGCGGCCAAAATCTGGGACGACTAGTGACAATCCACCCCGTGTAGTCACAATTGGGAAGTCGTCGTCGGTATTGGAGTGATAGGCTTCGGTCGGATGGGAGTGCACTTGCACGGCTAGCAGTTCGTTATTTTCAAATAGCCATAAATTCAAGCGATGGAGCTCATCCCCCTCTACGCGGATACATAGCCCTTCGGGGAGCCGGTAACCGGTTTGCCGCGGGACGTGCATGGTGCGCACATAGAAAACATCGCGTGCTACAGTACCACTCCATAGCACAAAGAGCTCGACACCGTTTCGCCCGGCACCCCGTAACTGCTCGTCCGTTTCATCGCAAATATTCCGCGGAATTACAAACCGCTGGATCAGCTCGAAGGTCTTCATGGTGGGGGCGGTCCGAATGCGAGAGTAACCGTTGGAACAAGTTGGACGTTAAACGAAGTGATCGGCTCTAAGCCATATCGAGAAATAATTTCGAGCAGCCGCACAAGTCGACCGGCACCGCTCGCCCGGTGGAGTTCCCATAGATCTCCGCTGTGAGCAGGGTGCTCATGGTACTCTCGGACTCCGGGAAGACAAAGAAACGGTAATTCCTCCGGAGCGGACGCTTGCATGAGTGGTTGTGCTTGGCGCAGTTGCATCGCCACCGGTTGTGGAGATCCGACCACCCCCGGCAACTGGATCTGTTGCTCCGGAAGTGCTCGCATCAGTTTGGTCGGTAGTTCCGACGACTTGTAAGGCTGTCCGCTAAATGGGTTGACGAGCCGCACCGAAGGCGGCGCTGCATCGTAGTTGGTGTAATCGAATGAGACCCCTGTCACGATTGCGCTTGGCACCAATTTTGGTGAGGCCAGGACAACTAAAACGCGTGGGTACTCTGCGTGCGCCAAGAACCACCCACGCTGACGATATTCATCGTCCAAGCTACGGAACTCTTTGATTTCGCGATCAAACTTTCTGCGCGAAACTGCGGGATCGGTGTACTGGTGGCACGACATTTAGCCGCCGACCCCGGCCTTGAGGTTGAGAAAGAGCTTGACACCGCTGATGATGCCATAGTCCGCCACGGTTTTTTGCAGATCGAGAATTTGCCCGTTCGCGTCGCGAAGCTCCCAGTTGTCGATTGGTTGTCCGGAATTACCGGACTTCTCAAGGGCGCGCACAACGACTGCGCGAAGTACTTCTTTTACGGCAACGTGGTCCAGCGCTATGGGCTGCCCGTTGATGATTACCGTGATTTCGATCGGATGCTCATCCATAACTGCTCCTCAGTTGCTTGACACCCATCGTTCCCATGGTGCACAATGGGAATGTTAAATGACAACACTGCATTAGGTCAATACCAGCGGAGATAGGCATTGAAGCCAATAGTCTTTGATGTGAGATTCGTACCCGTGGGCACAGGTTCCGCAGTTTGGGATGACCCTCACGCCGGCAACGTTATCCAGAGATTTATGCCCCACGATCGCAGCCATGGACCAATGGTAGGCATTCTCCATTTTGGGGGCGTCCGTCCTACACCTGGTGTGATCCGTGAGGTAGTGCTCACGGTTGGCGAGGACGTAAAAGCGGGCCGATATGGGGCTTTTTCTCTTATCGTGAGCAGCGACGACGAAGCGACTCGGTGCGTAATTCGCGATGTTGCCGGCGCGCAGGGTGTGGCAATGTTCGTCAGCTCGTCGTCCGTAGTTCTAGAAGGTGCTGAGCCGGTTGGCGGCTTAACGGTGAAGGACCGTGAAACACTGGATTTCGTTCTGCAAGCGGGAGGAACAATCACCGCGTCGGAATTCGCGGAGCGCCAGGGCATAGAACAGACCACAGCCGGCAACCGACTGGTGGCACTTCATAAAAAGGGCTACCTCCAACGAATGCAACGGCCGCACCCCGTTGGCGACTTATTCGTTGACCCACGTTCGATTCGGTTTAGCAGTACCGAGCTGACGTAATTTACGAAACTCATGTTGATCTTCGCAAGGGCATAGTGGAAAACATGGTATTGAAAGGAACGACATCATGAATGCAGCCGCTCACCAGTGGACCGCCGCCTTTACCACAGGCGCGGTCTTGCACGCCAGCGAAGTCCAGCGCGGCGAGGCAACGGCTTGGCCGATCGCGGGTGGCGTCCTCGCGGCCATTTTCGCGAAGCTACCGGACGTCCTCGAACCCGCTGTCCATCCGCATCACCGTCAGTTCTTTCACAGCGTGGCCTGTACGGCGTTGGTGGCGGCAGGTTGGAAGAAGCTTCACGAGTGGCAGCCGCCATCCGACGAAGGCCGATTCCTGCGCAAGATCAGAATGATCGGGGCCGGCGCCTACCTCTGCCACCTCGCCCCGGACGCACTCACCGCGCGATCGCTTCCTTTGGTCGGGCGATGAACAGAGAGGAGCATTAGTATGCACACTGAACCCAAATTGGCCGAACTGGCCTCATCCAAGCGACGGTTGCTGATCGGCGTGCTCGACGCGCTGTTCGAGCAGATCGACCTGACTGAGAGTCAATATGAGACGGCGAAAGGGCGCTACAAAGCTGTCAGCGCGTGGCTAGCTGGAGGTGAATCCCCGTTCCTGAAAGTTGCCTCGATCTACGCGCAAGGGTCGATCGCCGTGGGGACTGCCAACAAGCCGATCGGACGCATCGAGTTCGACGTGGACCTCGTATGCCACCTGCCGTCCGCGGGTCCAGGCTCGGATCCCGGGGCAGTCAAAGCACTGATCGGCGAACG
>DAHVOF010000103.1 GCA_027318945.1 Actinomycetota bacterium
GGAAAGTAGAGTAATCCGCTCAGGCGCTGTCGCTCGTTCTATCGCGCGCAGACCAGACCCGTCTGGCGATTAGTCATCGCAAACCGTTGACATGGGAAAACCGTCATAGACTAGTCTCTGCCATCCTTTGCCTCATGCCCTCAAACATAAGCACCGCCGCCGCAACGCCCACGTTCAATGACTCGGCACGCGCGTCAATTGGGACCGTGACATTGGTGTCCAGCAGATGCCAATAATCTTCGCTCAGCCCGCTACCTTCGTTCCCGAGCACCAACGCAACCTTCCCTGATAAATTCTCATGCCAGTATGGCAAAGAAACGTGCGATGAAGTGCCGATAATGCGATAGCCCTGGGATCGAAGCTGCTGACATGCTTGGTCAAATGTATCTACTATGGCAATAGGAGTGCTAAAAAATGCCCCGGCACTAGAACGAACCGTCTTCGGATTATAAATATCGACGCACTGATCACACAATATGACGGCGGAAGCGCCCGCGGCAAGGCCGGACCTCACCACCGTACCAGCGTTACCCGGATCCCTGACTCCCACCATGACCACGACTAAAGAGCTGAGTTCCACATCTGCGATGTCCCTGTCCACAAAAGACGCTATAGCCATCACTGCCTGGGGAGTCACCGCATCAGAGGCCCTCGCCAAAACTCCGGGAGCCACCTCATAAAGCCGGTAGCCGATCTTCGTTGCCAGGTCGAAAACCCTGTTAGTCATATCGTTGGAAGACGGCTCAAAGTAGATCGCTTCCAGCTCGGTGCCCGACTGGAGGGCCGACATCACTGCGCGCGAGCCTTCAACCACGAATTTCCGCTCTGCCTCGCGTAAGGAACGTCTTCGGAGAAGCCTCCGAAGACGCACAATCTTCTGATGCTTGAAAGATAGCGGCGTGCCAGTCGTTGTGGCCCCTAGCCGACTTTAGATAGCAAGCGCCGATCTAGCCTTATCGACCAGACCTGCAAATGCATTCGGATCATTAACAGCGAGATCTGCCAAGACCTTGCGGTCCACGACAATATCAGCAGCCTTTAGACCAGCCATCAACCTAGAGTAGCTAATCCCATTTACCCTAGCCTGAGCATTGATTCTCTGAATCCAGAGTTGCCTGAACTCCCCTTTGCGCGCACGCCTGTCTCTGAAGGCGTACGCCATGGAATGCAAAACCTGCTCATTTGCAGCCCTGAAACTACGCGACTTGTTCCCGTAATAGCCTTTGGCCTGCTCAAGCACCGCCCTATGATGCTTCTTGGCATGTACCGCCCTTTTCACCCTTGCCATTTCAACTCCTGACTCGAAAACTCACTAATCAACCCAAAGGCGCTAAATGCCCAGCATCCTCCGAACTTGGCGAAGATCCCCCTTAGCCACATCCGTCTCACGGCCCAAACGACGAGTTCGGGTAGACGCCTTTTTCTCCAACAAGTGCGATCTGTATGGCTTTCGGCGACGCAACTTGCCACTACCCGTTATTTTGAACCTTTTCGCTGCGCCGCGGTCAGTCTTGATCTTGGGCATATAAAACTCCTTGTTATCCCGGCATCTCTTTCAAGCCGCGGTCATAATTAACGAAAATGCCTAACGCTCCGTGCGTACCTCAACACGCAGATAATTACTGCGTCTGGCTCGACTGAGTCTTGTCGCCGGATAAATTGTCTCCGCCGTTTCTACCCAGAACCGAACGTTCTTCCTTTGAGTTGGCGGACTTAGTTGCACCCCGCTTGTCCGGACCCAGCACCATAATCATGTTCCGGCCATCGAGCTTTGGAATAGTCTCGACCTTGCCGACATTCTGGACTTCCTCTGCGATCCTATCCAGAATGCCTTTCCCAAGCTCTGGATGAAACAATTCACGGCCTCGAAACATGATCGTGACTTTCACTTTATGACCGTCCTGCAGGAACTTCATGACCTGCTTAGTCTTTGTGTCAAAATCACCTGCGCCGATTTTCGGCCGGTATTTCATCTCCTTTATCTGCGTGCTCATGGACTTTCGACGAGACTCTTTTGCCTTCTGAGCTGCATCGAACTTGTATTTGCCATAATCCATGATCCGGCACACCGGAGGAACAGCCATTGGAGCAACCTCTACGAGGTCCAAATCCATCTGCCTGGCGAGTGCCAGCGCTTCTGTGAGACTTTTTATTCCAAGCTGCGAACCCTCAGGGTCTACAAGTCGAATCTCTCTGGCTCTGATACGCTCATTGATACGAGGCTCGTTTGTTGTGGGTGCGACTATTCGGCATCACTCCTTCATCACCAACTACAAAATCTCTTCCGTAGTTTCAATATGTGTGTGAAAAAGCGAAGGCTAAAGAAGATCCTGCCTAAAATTGACCCGGTCAGCCGTGCGAGCGACAAGGTGGGAGCCACAACCAACTTGCTCCGCTTTCTCATTAAACTTCCCAGTAGTCTAACAGGAGATCGAATCAGCCCATACCACGGTGGAGAAATGGATATGACAAGCAATCCCAACCAAGAAAAGCCAAGCTACACAGATAAAACAAACGAAAGTGCAAGTACGGATATTCACCTAGAACAGCTCAGAATGGAGCTTCTTGCTTCTTCCCCTGAGATAATCATCGCAAATCATTGTTTTGGACTGTTCGAACTCGCCGCCCTTTATCTATCCGAAAATCCACCTCGACTCATACCGGCAACCTTGGCAATCGACGCCCTTGCGGGATTAGCTGATGCCCTCAAGGGTCGCCTGGGTGGACAGGAGCAGGAAATTCGTGACGGAATCTCACAGCTGCGCCTCGCATTTATTCAGGTATCACCCCTCGCGGATCAGGCTGCCGAACCAAGCTAGAGCTTCTCCACCTCTATAGCTTCTATGCGCCCTTTCTGGGCCGCACAAACCCGATACGCAACCTCCACACCGACGTCAATAGTCCTGGACCCGTCGGCTATCGCCATGCAATGAAATGGAAGTGCGACTCCGTCGTTGCGAGAAATCGTTCCGAGGCCCGCCAACTCGTCAAACTCAGTCACTACCCCCTTGCCACGACCGGCAACAAGCACCTCATACTCCATCTAAGGGACTATCTTGGATAGCGGAATTTCCAAAATGTCTGTAGCCCCCGCATCCTTTAGCGCAGGAATCAATGTGTTAATCTGCGATCTCGCCACCACCGCCTCTACGGCATATCCCACGTCGCCGTAAAGCTTCGAAATTGTTGGGGCCTTCATGAAAGGCAACGTCTCTATGACCGAGTTCAAATCCGCTTCGCCGACATTTAGTTTCACCAGCACATTCGCGCGGGCCTTCAAGGCACCCGTAAGAAGCGTCATTATCTGCGTCATTGCGTGCAGCTTCGCAGGATCACGCGCCGCTTCGGGATTGGCTACCACCTCGGTATAGGAAACAAGAATTGTATCTATGATCCTGAGACCTGCGGCCCTTATTGCGCGACCAGTCTCAGTTATTTCCACTATCGCATCCGCGATATCCGGAACTTTAGCCTCCGTAGCTCCATGGGACAAGGCTATCTGGGCTGGAATTCCAAGCTACTCGAAGTATCGCCTTGTCAGCACTGGATACTCGGTAGACACACGAAGATTTGGCTTCAGGTCCTTTGGATTTTGGACAGGAGAATCATTCTCGACAGCCAAAACGATCCGAATCGGATTACTGGTTGCCTTGGAATACTGCAGCTCGCCAAGACTCAGAATATTTGCGCCCGTTTCCTCAATCCAGTCGCGTCCTGTAATGCCAACATCAAACCTGCCCTCTGCTACGTAGTTAGCAATCTCCTGGGGCCTAAGAATACGCACTTCGTCAATTCGAGGATCATCGACCTTACCCCTGTAGTCTACGTCGGAGGTGCGAGACACAGAAAGGTCGGCCTGTGTGAAGAGTTCAAGCGTCGCTTTTTCAAGCGAGCCCTTCGGAAGCACTAATCGAAGCATTAAACCATCCAGTTCTTGAAAATAATTATCCGGTGTATATTGAGCGCTTCAGGTTAACCATTGCAATTGCCGTCTCAGCAAATTCATTGCCCTTATTTCCCAGAGTGATCTCGCTTCTTTCAATCGCTTGGTCAATGTTTTCAGTAGTCAAAATCCCGAAAATCGTCGGAACACCGAATTCCAGCCCCACCTGTGCCACGCCAGCAGAACATGCCTCGACGACGACCTCATAATGAGTTGTGGCACCGCGAATTACTGAACCAAGACAAATTATGGCGCAGTACTTGCCCGTCTGCGCAAGCCACTTGGCAGCCAGCGGTATCTCCATCGCTCCAGGAACCCTGAAAAGACGGACGTTTTCATCAGACGCGCCGTGGGAATCAAGTCCCTTCTTGACACCGTCAATTAGCTCACTGGTAATGAACTCATTGTAACGAGACGCCACCACCGCGTAGATGTCAGATTCGGCGATGGCAAGCAAGTCAGCCTCCAACTGATTATCAGCTTCACCCTGACCAGGCATTAGGCTGCACCTTCCTAGACCTTGAATTACTGTGGGTCAGCCTAATCGTCGAGACCGTCAAGAAGGTGACCCATGCGCTCCCTTTTAGTCCGCAGGTAGTTAATGTTTTCCGGATTAACCGATGGAGGAAGTTTCACCCTTTCAACTATGTTGAGTCCGAACCCCTCAAGACCGCCATATTTAGCCGGATTGTTGGTGATAAGCCGTGTCTCAGTTATTCCCAGATCGACCAGCATCTGCGCGCCAATGCCGTACTCTCTCGAATCAACAGGTAATCCAAGTTCCAAATTTGCATCGACCGTGTCGCGACCCTGCTCTTGCAGATTGTATGCCCTGACTTTATGTGCGATGCCGATCCCCCTGCCTTCATGGCCTCGAAGGTAGACGACTACTCCCGCACCTTCTTTGGCGATCATCTGTAGGGCCGCGTCAAGCTGAGGCCCGCAATCGCAGCGCAGCGAGCCAAAAACGTCTCCCGTCAAGCATTCCGAGTGGACCCGTACCAAAACGGGCGATCCATCATCGATCTTCCCCATAGTCAGCGCAAGGTGGTTCTCACCATCAAGCACGGATTCATACACGATGCAGCTGAAATCGCCATATACGGTAGGAATTCTGGCGGTAGCGCCTTCGACTCTTCTAACGAGCTTGTCCTTCTTGCGACGGTACCTCACCAGATCAGCGATAGAAATCATTACCAAGTTGTACTTCTCGCTAAAACTTTTTAACTCGTTGAACCGTGCCATCTCAGACTTGTCTTCAGTCACGATCTCACATAGAACTCCGGCAGGTGCCAGTCCAGCAGCCATCGCTAAATCCACAGATGCCTCAGTATGGCCCGCTCGTTTTAGCACCCCGCCTTCTCGGTATCTAAGCGGGAAAATATGTCCCGGCCGCATAAAATCCTGCGCTCTAAAGTTTCTGTCTGAAAGGGCCCTGATAGTTGCCGAGCGATCGTGGGCAGAAATGCCCGTCGAAGTGCCATGCTTGTAGTCGACACTAACCGTGAAAGCCGTCCTCTGAGACTCGGTATTGTTAGCGACCATTAGGGGAAGTTCAAGCTCGTCGAGTCGATCACCGGTTACCGCCACGCAGATCAACCCTGACGTATGCTTTATGAAAAAGGAGATTGCCTCTGGTGTCGCATACTGAGCAGCCATGATCAGATCGCCCTCGTTTTCGCGATCCTCATCGTCGACCACAACCACCATATCGCCGCGGCTAACTGCCGCAACGGCCTCTTCGATGGTTCCAAGTCCCACTGTAATCATCCCGTCTAGTTAGAAAGATCCGTACCTGCCTGATCTCGAGCCTCAAACGTGTACATACGTTCAACATACTTAGCAACTATGTCAAACTCCAAATTCACGCTCTCACCCACTTGTCTAACTCCCAGTGTAGTCACCAAGCTAGTGTGTGGAATAAGCGAGACCCCGAGGAAGTCAGGACCAGCTTCGATGACAGTCAATGAAACTCCGTCTATGGCAATCGAGCCCTTTGTAACCACATACTTCGCGAAATTAGGATCAAATCCGACTACTAGATCTGGTGCGGCCCGTCGAACTAAGCCAACGGTATCCACATGTCCTTGAACAATATGCCCTCCCAGGCGATCGGACACCTTCAGCGGCTTTTCGAAATTGACACCGTCCCCTGAATTCAGAAAATTGAGGTTTGTTCGCGAAAGAGTTTCCTCAATTACATTCGCCGTCCAATCATGGCCATTGAACTCCACCACCGTCAAACAACAGCCGTTCACTGCGATTGACTCTCCCACTGAAAATGTCACTCCAGAGTCAGGCCAATTGAAGGTGAACCTGTCTCCATCTCTGGATCGAAACGAACCATAGCCTTCGACTAATCCAGTGAACATATAATGCCTCCAATAGTTTCTGAAACCAGCTTATGGGGTGGTCAGAGCGACTGAATCAATTCGGAGGCCCGCCTAGACCAGGCGATGATCTCGATGTCATTTCCGAAGGTGGCCACGCTCTTTAGAACAAGTCTTGTCAACTCGTTGACCGTAGTCGCACCGTGCCCTGAAAATGCCGATATTCCATCATCTCCTCCATGGATGGCCGGAGCAACATGAAATACGTATTGATCCACTAAATCCGCATCGTAAAAGCTCTTGGCGATTGTGGCGCCGCCTTCGACAAGGATCTGGATCGTATCTCCGCCGCCTAGCGACTCGACAAACTCGACGGGCGTCCCGTGAAACTCTTGCGCCGGAAGAACCTTAGCATTAGGGGGTATTTGCCCAAACACAACCCTCATGGGCGTCCTAACAGCACCAGACATTCGGACCGTTAGCCTCGGATCATCAACCGCTATGGTATTTGCTCCAACGGTGATCACATCAGACTCAGCTCGAAGGAACTGGACCCGCCGCCTGGCTTCTTCTCCCGTAATCCAGTTCGAGCTTCCGTCATTTGCCGCAATGCGTCCATCCAGCGTAATCGCCATCTTTAGCACTACCCACGGGAGGCCTGTAGCCCTTTGCTTGAGATAAGGGGCCAACTGAACTTTGACAGCATCCTCGGCCACTCCGACGATGACTTCTATGCCATGCTCCCCCAGAAACTTGATACCTTTGCCGCGAACTCGAACGTCGGGATCGATCACGCCTATGACCACCCGGCTCACACCAGCTTTTACTATCGCATCTACGCA
>DAHVOF010000116.1 GCA_027318945.1 Actinomycetota bacterium
GGTCGTACCTGGAGCGCCAGTAGGAGACCGCAGTTTCGATGTCCATCCCAGAGCGGAGCAGGCTCTGTAGCAGTGTCACGTCTCTGTTGCCCGTTCCGTTGGCTTCGATAAGCGAAGCGTGGAGAGATTTACCCCTTAGAAGCTTAAGGTGAAGTTGTTGAAGCAGATCCGAAATGGCACGATCGAGGTTCATATTTCGTTTTTTCCCCCTTCTTTTTCGAAGAGACCGTTCAAGCGCTCCCCCGAGCATTGACATCGCAATGGCGCCGAAAATGACTGTCGGCAGGGTGGGCTCGTTCGGTAGCAGGAAAACGGAACCTGTGGCTCCAATGATCGCCCCGCAGAGGTTTGTGGCCTGACTTAGGCGCCTAGGGGTTACAAGCCGAGTATTTTGGAACGGGATGTGGTGCTCCAAGTGCATGCCGGAGAGCAGGGCAAAGCCAACGAATGCCATTCCGACTATCAGGATGGATTGGCTGAAACTCCCGCTCAAGACAGCACACCTTCCCCTTCTGCAGTCTTTTGTTTCGTTGCGGACCTCCAAGTCGGGAAGTTCATAAGATTGCTGGACCAGGCCCAGCAGCCTGCAACGACGGCGAAGGCCGCCAGGATCAGAAGAAGTGATGAGCTGCTCATAAATGGCTGCGCCGAACCTGCGAATGCGACACCGGCAGTAGCCATTCCCAACGGAATGATAGCGATGAATACTCTTGCCGTTCGTACCCCCGCCAGTCTGGAGTATGTCTCGCGCTTCAACTCGTTTCTTGCTCGAACGGTCTCGGATATCGTGGAGAGTTGGCTCTCCACTTGGGCGCTGGTCGATCCCAACGTGTCCAGAAGTGATTCGCAGACGTAGCTTGTGATTTCCTCGCCATCCCCCACTTTCAGTGCCGCCTTGAGCGCGCTCATAAGATCCCCAGAGTTTTCAAACTCGCGTCCTCCAGCAGTGAGCACCTCTTCGAGAAAAGGGGAGTCTGCCGGGCCTTCTTCAAAGATCACGTAAGCGAGAGAACGCGATGAAGCGAGCATTTTTGATCGCGTGCGTTCGAGGTAGGCTGGCCAGGCCGCCTCCAGTTCGGAGCGTCTTAATCCGTCTATATGCCTTCTGCGAAGTATCAGAGCACCGGCTGACGCGATCCCGACGGCTGCAGCCAACTGCAAATCGAATCCGATCAACCAGGCGAATGCTGCCGATGTGCCAGCTGCAGTCACAAGGATGCGGGGCGATGGCTTGCGGTGGTCCCTGCTCGAGATCAATCCGAGAATATCGCCAAAACTTCTAACCAAACGTTCTATGAAGCCGCGGAAGGTCAAGCCGCTTTTGGCGTGAGATGCGGTGGCAGGTTTCAGCGTTGGTAAAAGCAAAATTGCGCCCACTGCTGCTAGTGCCAGAGGTCTCATAGGGCGGCCTCCGCCGGAGCTGGGAGAACGGGGTTTCTTTTTAGAATTGACGGACTGGCTTGGAGACACTCCGGAAGGTCTTTCTCGACTTTGAGATGATTCAGCCGTAGCGGATTGTGGCCAGAGAAGCGTAGGCTGGCGCCACCTGGATCGGCCGAGAACAGTTCGGTCGTCACAAACCCGGATTCGAGGTCTTTCGAGCCTTCCTCCATGGCTATTATTTCATCGACGAAAACCGATCCGGCAACTCTTTTCAGCTGCACCACCAGATCCACCGAGTTTGCGATCACCTGGTTCACGGACCACGTGGGCACATTTCCGCCAAGGGCAAGTTGCACGAGCAGGCGTATCCTGGAGAGGGCCTCGCGGCAGTTTGAAGCATGGATGGTGCTCATCCCTTGGATTCCCGTAGAGAGGGCGAGTAGAAGAGGTAGGCTCTCGTCGTCTCTGACCTCTCCGAGAATGAGAACGTCGGAGTTCATTCTCAGACTTGCCTTTACTAGGGATCTCAGGGACACTTCGGCGCGTCCTGGCCGGTTCATTCTGGTATGAAGTTGGACTCGGTCCGGTTTGAGCACGGAGATCTCAGGTGTCTCTTCGATCACAATAACCCGTTTTGAATCGGGAACGGCATCGATCATGGCTCCTAGAAGGGTGGTTTTGCCAACGCCAGGCGCTCCGGAAACCAAAATTGTGGTTCCAGCTTGGACCGCGCGGAAAAGGAAATCACCTGCTTGCGGGGAGAGCGATCCGGCGGCGACGAAATCCGCTATGCAGCTGAAGGTGTTTTTGGCAAATTTTCGGATCGAGATAGCGAACGAGTATTCTCTTGTCAATTCAGGATGGACGATATGCAGGCGAGTGCCGTCAGGCAGTTGTGCGTCTTGAACGCCGAGCGAAGGGTCGAGTTGCCGCGTGCTGCCAACTGAGGTTTCGAGCATTCTCGAAAGTACGCGCTCGAGGTGCTGTTCGTCGTGAAAGCACTCATTGTGTCGGTACGGGTCTCTTCCGTGGGCTCTTACAAAGATTTTCTTGGGTCCATTAACGGAGATCTCCCATACGGCGCTGTCATCGAGAAGGGGCTCTATGGGTCCGAAACCGATGAGATTTCTGAGCACGATTTCGCTGAATCCGCCTGTATCGAGAATTGCTTGTCCTGGATGTTTGTCATTCCAATCCGCGATTAGCTTTGCTAACTCGCTTCTGGCATTTTTTAGAGATGACCGTGTGTTGAGGTCTGCCTCCGACATGCGAAGAAATTCCAGTAGCCGCCTTTCAATCTCGGCAGCTGCACCCTGAGGCCCAAGTGGGGCTGGTTGGTCGAATGTGTCCAAATGGCTATCCATGAGTCGGAGCCGGAATGCGTCATCGGCTTGCTTCATAGTCAGGGGGAGGCTTGAACAAGCTATCAAGTTGTCGAATGGGAATCAAGCAGAAAATGGCTAGGTTACAAGTTCATTTCCCACGCAATGGCGACCGCCGCTGGTCGAAAGGTCTATTTTCCGGGGCTTGGGCTGGCAAATGCCACGCACAAGGAAGCATGGCAGCTTCAATGTCTGGTTTATTCGCAGCTGCCGAAAACGGGTTTGTGAAAGTATACGATTTCGTTAGGGAGTTCAAGGTGTGGATATGACTGAGGAAGAGCCACAGGACCCGAGGGTGAAGTTGGGTCTGCCCCCTCTCGGGACTCTGGAAACCGTAACTTATATTGAAGATGAACTGGTGAGGGTAGTCGCCCCCAACGCTTCTCCAAACACGCTTGACGGGACCAACACGTATCTTGTCTTGGATCGCGTTGGCGGGACAGCCCTGATAGTGGATCCCGGCCCAGTTTCGGACTCCCATTTTTCCAACGTAAAAGATGTTCTTGACAAGGCGCATGTCGAGGCTTCGGCCATATTTCTCACCCATCATCATCTTGACCACAGCGAAACAGCGAGGCTATGGTCGCGAGATTTGGGGGTAGGCGTCAGTGCGTTTCTTCCGAGGCTTGTTTTCGGAGTGGGCAGGGTGCTGCAGGACGACGACTTATTTGAGCTCGGCAAGAAGAACATAAAAGTGGTAGCCACTCCCGGGCACGTCCATGACCACCTGGCGTTTCGTTTGGACAGTGGTCACCTGCTTGCAGGAGATCACATGCTCGGTCGTTCAACATCGGTGATCGCTCACCCGGACGGGGATCTTGAAAAATACCTTTCCTCCCTCGCTAAGGTGAAGAAGTTGGGGAATCAGATAATTTTGCCAGGTCATGGTCCCGAGATATCCGAGAAGCTGTCTGATAGCGTGATCGATTACTACATCCGTCATCGCCACTACAGGCTGTCTCAGATCGTTTCCATCCTCGACAGAGATCTCGCGATGCATGTTGACGATATTACCCGGGAGATCTACGGGCCTGACCTCCCGGATGTCTTGTTCACCCCGGCGAAGCAGTCGACAAGGGCATCGCTGACTTACCTTGTACAAAGGGATGTCATCGAGGTTGACGAGGAGGAACGCTACATTCTCATTTGAGTCCCGCGCCTGTTCCGCTTGTTGGAGATGGAATGGGTGATGGTTTCGTTATCGGTCCAACCGCTTCAGGGCTTTGAAATGCGGACGGGTTAGAAAGCGAGAAGACGCCCTGAAACGATTGAGTGGCCGGTCCTCTCACTTTCACTCCAACGAGCGAGCCGGCGGTCTCTGCCTGGGCAATGGCGATCGCCTCCACTGGATTTCCAATCGAGAGCAAAAGGTCGGCACCGTTCTGGCCTCCTTGGCCAACAATCGAAGAGTTCGTATGGATAATTCCGATTACTTTGACGGCAGCCGCCACGACCCGTGATGCCGCAGACGATCCAGAACCAATCGTGGCAATGAGTTCGATGTAATCGCCGGGAGATATTTGCGAGATTGGGGTTCTGGAGGAGTCCAAGGGAACCGACATCTCCTCGTCGGTGGCGATGGAATTGGTTGGGTTGGCAAGGTCCGATAGTTCTATCAGCTGACCGGCAGCGAGAGGCATCTTTGACACCATGCCAGCAATGTCAGCTCGGCTCGCAAACTGAGTCGATATTGCTTTGTCAGAGGTTGTTAAATGGACGAGCCGAATGTCGGATGAACTAATCGGCATGCCACCCGCTATGGGATTGCTCAGTTGGAGAGCACTTATCTGTGGTCGGTGTAGGGAAGTCACCACCGCAGTTGCAGACAGAACGACGGAAATTGATAACAGTGAATAGCCGAGTGTTGACCGAATGTATGGCTTTTTGCTGGTGTTCGGATTGAGCGTGTGCGAGGTGCGGTTTAGAAAAGATGGCAACGACTGTCCCTAAAAGAATTCGTTCAAATGGTGAACTAGGAAGTTAAGGGATCGGGCAACACGAAGCTACACGCGGCGGCGGCGAAATGCAATCGAAGGTCGGAAATTTAGTGAGAGCCGGAAATTAACTGGCTCGTACTCAGGGCGTTTCGGAGGCTGAGCATTGAAGTGCAGCATGCCAATCGCTGCTAGACCCCGAGGCAAGTAGAATTATAAAGGACAGTTAGTCCGTTACGGAGTAATCTAAGGCTTGTGGCCAACGGGAGTGGCCTGGAGTCGAATGTGAAAGGCATTGCCGCTTGACAACATCTCAGGTGCAGATATCTGTTCCAAACAACTCGCTCATGGTGGGCCTTCTCGGTTATCAAGACGAGCTTCTCAAGTTGGTCGAGTCAGAGTTTCCTGGGACTGACATTCGCGTCAGAGGGAACGAAATCACGTTGTCTGGGAGCGAGTCGGAAAGGGTTGCCCAGCTGTTCGAGGAGTTGGTCACTTTACTTCAAAGAGGCCAAAAACTTGACGCAGCGAACCTTTCGAGGACCATAGACATGGTCCGGTCTGACGAGAAGCCCTCGGAAGTGCTGACAACAGAACTCTTTAGATCGGGCAGAGGAAAGAGTGTGCGGCCCAAAACGGCAGGTCAGAAGCACTACACGGATGCCATATCGCGGAATATCATAACTTTCGGCATAGGACCCGCTGGAACCGGCAAATCGTATCTTGCTGTTGCTTTAGCCGTTCAGGCGCTCCAAGCCAAGCAGGTCAACAGAATCATACTTACAAGGCCTGCGGTAGAGGCGGGAGAACGCTTGGGATTTCTTCCCGGCGACTTGATGGCCAAGGTCGACCCATACTTGCGGCCGCTGTACGACGCACTTTACGACATGATGGATTCAGAGGCAATTCTTAAGCTGATGGAGAGAGGCACAATCGAGGTTGCGCCATTGGCATTCATGAGGGGAAGGACACTCAACAACTCTTTTATCATTCTCGATGAGGCACAGAACACTACGCCCGAGCAGATGAAGAT